>SKTN01000298.1 GCA_007117945.1 Nitriliruptoraceae bacterium
GCCATCATCGCGTGGGCCGCTGGACGGGGCAGCGAACCCGAGGACCTCGACGGGGTCGCCGCACGCCTGGTGGCCGCCGGCGCGCCGCGCGACGCCTTCAACGAAGGGGAGCCGGTCACCCTGCCCGACGGCTCCACGGCTCCGACGCTCCAGGCCGACGTGCACGACACCCTCGGGTGGTTGGTGGCCCTGGCCGACACCCTCGGCGACGAGGACCTCGGCCCGAGCGTGACCTGGCTCGGCATGGCCGCCGCGCTGGCGGTGCGTCTGGTGGGCCAGGGCCGCATGGTCCCGCAGCTGCGCAAGGTGGGCGACGCGCCTGCCAACCGGTCCTACTTCGCGGTGCGGTGGGAGCCCACCCTGATCGATCACGAGGAGCTCACCGGCCTGGTCAAGGCCATGCCCGGCGCCATCGCCGCCTTCGAGGGCCGGCGCGACGCCCGCACGGTGACCCGCTCGGTGGTGGCGGCCTTCGTGGACGCCATCTGCCGGGACGCCGCTGGCCGGGTGGAGGTCCCCGCGCCGCCGCCGCAGCCGCAGCGACCCGCGGAGATCGCCGAGGCGGCGCTGGGGCGCCTCGACGGCTCCACCTTCGAAGCCCCCCACGCCCAGGGCACGGAGATCCGCCGCGGCCTCGAGTCGTGGGCGGAGGGCGTCACCGGTGCCTCCAAGCTGGAACTGATCGTCCAACTCGACCCTCCTGACGAGGGCGACGCCTGGCTGCTGCGGACGCTCGTGCCCGGGGGTCGCCGCCGTGACGAGGCCGTGGAGGCCGCGATGTCACGGGCCAACCACGAGCGCAAGGAACTGATCAAGCGGGAGCTGGAGCGCCTCGAGGGGCTCTACTCGCCCCTGGAACGGGGCAAGGACCGGCGCCGAGGCGAGGTGATCCTCAGCCAGGACGAGGCGTGGGACCTGATGACCCAGACCGGCTCGGTGCTCACCAACGCCGGGTTCGAGGTGCGGGTCCCGCCCCTGTCGACCAAGAAGGCCAGCTCGCAGCTGAAGCTCACCTCCCTGGCCTCCAGTGAGCGGGCCGTCGGCGCCCAGCAGCTCAGCGACGTGCGCTGGTCGGCGGTCTTCGGTGACGAGGAGCTCACCGCCGCCCAGATCCGCGAGCTGGCCTCCCAGTCGCGGCCCCTGGTGCGCTCCCAGGGTCGCTGGGTCGCCGTGGACCACGCCGACCTCGAGGCGGCCGCGGAGGCCCTCGAGGAGCGGGCGAACCGCACCCGGCTGTCGGGCGCGGACATGCTGCGCTACGCGCTCGGTCTCGACGGCACCGCGCTCGGTCGCCCCATCCAGCTCGAGGGCGAGGGCTGGGCCACCGACCTGCTCCACAGCGCCGCGACCATCCCGGAGCACCCGCCCACCTCGCCCGAGGGCTTCGAGGGCGAGCTGCGCAGCTACCAGGCCGACGCGCTGGCGTGGCTGCACTTCCTGGAGTCCGCCGGCCTCGGCGGCATCCTCGCCCTGGACATGGGCCTGGGCAAGACCCCGACGCTGCTGGCCTTCCTGCGCGACCGCCCAGAGGACGCCCGCCCGGCGCTGGTCATCGCCCCGCCCGCGGTGGTGGGCAACTGGGCCAGCGAGGCCGCCCGCTTCGTCCCCGACCTCGACGTCGTGGTCCACCACGGCACCAACCGCGCCGACGCCGAGCAGGTCGCGGCTGAGGCCGCGCGCGCCGATGTGGTGCTGACCACCTACGGCACCGCGCTGCGCGACGTGGAGGCGCTGGCCAGCATCTCCTGGTCACGGATCGTGCTCGACGAGGCCCAGGTCATCAAGAACCCCGCCAGCGAGACCGCGCAGCAGCTGCGCCGTCTCGAGGGGGGCACGCGGGTGGTGCTGACGGGCACCCCCATCGAGAACGGTCTCGGCGACCTGTGGGCCCTGCTCGACTTCTCCAACCCGGGCCTGCTCGGCGACCGTGCCACCTTCGTCAGCCAGATGCAGCAGATCACCTCGAAGGCCGACGGGGCGGAGTCGGCCCTGGCCACCCTCAACGGGGTGCTGGTGTTCCGCCGCACCAAGGCGGAGCCGGCCATCGCCGAGGAGCTGCCGGACCGCATCGACTCCCTCGACCACTGCCCGATGACCACCGAGCAGATCGGCCTGTACCAGGCGGTGCTCGACGAGCTGGTGGTCACCTCCTCCGACGAGGACACGAGCAAGCGCAAGGGTGCGGTGCTGGCCGCCATCACGGCGCTGAAGCAGATCTGCAACCACCCGGCGGCCTACACCGGTGACGACGGCCCCCTGGAGGACCGTTCGGGCAAGCTCGCACGGCTCGAGGAGATCGTCGACAACGTCTTCGAGTCCCGCGAGCGGATGCTGATCTTCACCCACTTCGCGAGCTGGGGGGAGAAGCTCGCCCACCACCTGACCGACCGCACGGGCATCGACATCGAGTGCTACCACGGTGGCCTTGCCCGTGGCGCCCGCGACCGCATGATCGAGCGGTTCCAGGCCACCGAGGGGCCCGGTGCCCTGGTGCTCTCGCTCAAGGCCGGTGGGACGGGGCTCAACCTCACCGCCGCCAGCCACGTGGTGCTCTACGACCGGTGGTGGAACCCGGCGGTGGAGGACCAGGCCCGCGACCGTGCCTGGCGGATCGGCCAGACCCGCACCGTGGTCGCCCACCGTCTGGTGTGCCCGGGGACCGTCGACGAGCGGGTGGAGGAGGTGGTGTCGGGCAAGCGGCGCATCGCCGACATCGCCCTGCCGAAGTCCAGCTCCGTGGGCGACCTCGACGAGGCGCAGCTGCGCCGGGCGCTGGGGATCGACCCCGACGCCGTCCTCACCGAGGACATCCCCGTGACCGCAGGCGCCCGAGGTGATGCCGCATGAGCCACACCCCCAAGGACCACCCCGGCGAGGACCGCTCCGGCGGCGGGCGGCAGCGGGCCCGGCGCAAGCGTGGCCGTGGCCGCGGCCCCAAGCGTGGGCCCGAGCAGCCGCGCCCGGAGTCCAACCAGGAGCCCCGCGGCGGGCAGCGACGGGACAAGCGTGGCCGCAAGCGCGGCAACAAGCCCCCCAAGCGCGACCGCGCCCCGGAACGTGAGCAGGCCGCCGGCCGCAACGACCCCGCCGGTTTCTGGGGCGACGCCGAGCAGCTGCCCACCCTGCACCGCGACGTGCGTATCACCGACGACGCCGCCGCCGTCCCCCGCTCGCTGGGTGTGCCCCCGCTACCCGGGCACGAGGCGGTCGCCGAGCACTACTTCACCGTGGTCTACGAGCGGGCCGTGGCCACCGCCGGGGCCCTGGCCGCCGCGGGTGGGCTGATCGACCTCAACGCGGTGGTCGATGACGACTGACACCGAGCCACCCGGTGCGGCGCGGCGCGTGCCGGCTCCCGAGCTGCGCGAGACCGCCGACATCTGGTTCGACACCGGCCGCGACCCCGTGGTGGTGTGGGACGCCGCGGGGGCCCGGTTCCGGCTCCAGGACCCCGTCGACCCGCAGCTGACCCTGCACCTGGTCACCTACCCGCAGGGCGCCGCCGATCCACGACGGGTCGCCACCGTGCTCGCCGAGGGACTCGCGGCCTGCGACTTCCCTCCCACGGGCGATAGCGCCAGCCCCGGCCACGTGGCGGCGGCGCTGCGCGCCGCCGGCCTGTCCCCGCCACCGACCTGACGGCCGGCCGCGCCCGACCGGGTGGCCCCACGGGCGCACCGCCGGCTCACTCCCGGGAGCCCGTGGCCCGCTCCATCCGGCCCGCCACCGCGCGGTACAGGGGGGTCGCCACGTGCCGGGTGACGACGAAGGCCCGGTACCAGCGGGGCACCGTGCGCTCCGCGACCCCGGAGTCGATCACGTCGTGCACCGCCCGGGCGACGTCCTCGGGACGACCCACGACGCCGGCCAGGGGGGTGCGCTTGATCTGGGACTGGGTGAACCCCTCGGTCTCGATGAAGCCCGGGTTCAGCTCGCACACCGTGACCCCGCGGGAGGCCCAGGCGAAGCCGGTGGCTTCGCTGAAGCCCACGAGGCCGAACTTGGAGGCGGCGTAGGCCGCCGGCCCCACACCGAGCTTGCCCGCTACGGAGCCGATGTTGACCACCCGGGCGGGGGCGCTGGCCTCCAGCAGCGCCGCGAAGGCGGCCATGCAGCGGATCGGGCCGAGCAGGTTCACGTCGATGGTGCGCACGGCGTCGTCGAGGTCGTCGCGGCCGGAGAAGCTGCCGCCGCCGACACCGGCGTTGTTGACCAGCACGTGGCACGCCCCGTGGGTCTGCTCCACCCACGCCGCCAGCGCATCCACCTCCTCGGTGCGGGTGACGTCGGCGGTGTAGGGCACGATCCCGGGGTGTGCGGCGGCCAGTTCCTCCAGGCGTTCCGCCCGCCGGGCCACGGCGACCACGGTCATGCCCAACCGGGCCAGCCGCGCCGCGGTGGCGGCGCCGATGCCGCTGGACGCACCGGTGACCACAGCCACCTTGCCCTGGGTGTCGAAGCTCACGGTTCCTCCTCGGGGTGGGGGTCTGGCGGTCAGCCCTCGCTGGCGGCCAGCTCCCGCTGCAGGGCGGCGATGCGGGCCTCGAGGGCGGCACGTACCCCTGCACCGTGGTGCGGGGGCGCCTCGGTGAGGTAGCGCTGGGCCTCGGCGAGCTCGGCGCGGATCACGGCCGGGGAGCGGTCCGCTCCCCCCGCCGCCGACGGTTGCTGGTCGCGTCCGGATCCCATGGGGCGACGGTAGCCGTGGCGCGCGCCCCACGCGCCGCCCCGCGGTGCGCTGGCAGCGCTCGATAGCGTGCGCTGCGTGAGCCAGCCCGCGCCGTCCGACCGCCTCCTGACCCGGCCCTTCCGGCTGGTGGTGGCCGCCACCCTGGCCTGCTTCCTGTCCTTCGGTGCCACCCTGCCCGTGGTCCCGCGGTTCGTGGTGGACGAACTCGGCCACGGCGCCGCGGCCGTCGGCGTGGTGTTCGCGGTCCACGCCCTGGCCGCCGTGGTGGTGCGTCCGGCGATCGGGCGGATCGGCGACCGGCTCGGTCGCCGTCCCCTCGTCCTGCTCGGCGCCGCGGTCACCGCAGCCGCGCTGGTGGGCCACCTCGCCGTCGAGGGCCTGGCCCTGCTGCTGGTCCTGCGTGCCCTGGCGGGGATCGGGCAGGCGGCCGTGGTCGTCGGCACGGCCACCCGGGCCCTGGACCTCGCACCACCCGCCCGTCACGGGGAGGCGTCGAGCTACGTCATGGTCGCCGTGCAGCTCGGCTTCGGCCTCGGCCCCCTGCTCGGTGAGCTGGCCCTGCGCACCGGGGGGTACGGGGCCGCCTGGCTGCTCGCCGCCGCGGGGTCCGCCCTCGTCCTGGTACTCGGATCCCGCATCCCCGCCGATGACGCGCCCGCGGGGGTGACCATCCGCACCCTGCTGCACCCCGCCGCGGTCGTCCCCGGCATCGTGTTCGGGATCGGCTCCCTGGGTTTCATCGGCTTCCTGGCCTTCGCGCCGCTGTACGCCGACCAGCTCGGCCTGGTGGCGGTGGCACCGGTGTTCCTCCTGTGCTCGGGCACGATCGCCGCCATCCGGATCGCCGGCGCCCGCATCCCCGACCGCCTCGGTGCCGTGACCGCCGGCAGCCTGGCCCTGTGTCTGGTCGTCCTCGGGCTGCTCACCCTGGGGGCTGCAGGCGCACCGCTCGGGCTCTACCTCGGTGTCCTGGTCCTGGCCGCGGGCACCGCCATCTTCGCCCCCGCGATGGCCCTGGCCGCCGTCCAGGGCGTCCCGGCCGGGGAGCGGGCGCAGGTGATGGCCACCTTCACCCTGTTCCTCGATCTGGCGTCGGCGGTCGGCCCCGCGGCCCTCGGGATCACCGCCGCACGGGCCGGTTTCGGCACCACCTTCCTGGTGGCCGCCGCTGCGGCAGGGCTGGCCATCGTGCTCCTGCGGCGCTGGCTGGCGCCACGCCTGGCGGCACGCGCCGCGGCCAGCGGGCATCCTGTGCCCCTGCCGCCACCGCTCACCGCGCGGTGGCGCCTACGACCCGGGAGGCCAGGCTGATGGCGGTGCTCGTGGATCCGGCGATCTGGCCGCACCGCGGCCGCCGCTTCGCCCACCTGGTCAGCGACCGTTCCGAGGCGGAGCTGCACGCTTTCGCGGCCCGGCTGGGGATCGAGCGCCGCTGGTTCCAGGGTGACCACTACGACGTGCCAGCGGCCCTGCGCGAGCAGGCCATCGCTGCGGGTGCGCAGCCCGTGAGCAGTGTGGAGCTGGTCCGCCGCCTGCGGGCTGCGGGCCTCCGGCGCGGCTCACGTGTCGGCCGGCTGCCCGGGGAGCTCGGTGACGGCCTCGCCGGCCCCCTCGCCGACCCGCTCGGTGGATGAGCTGGCCGGCCCGCAACGCGACAGGTAGTCCTCGAAGGAGAACCCGGCCAGGAAGTCGCGCATGGTGTCGTAGCCGTCGCTGAACAGGTCGTACTGCTCGTCGGCATCGAGGTCGAGGGTGCCCACCTCGGAGAGGTCGACGCGCACGGTGCGCCGCTCGTCGCAGGGGCTGGTGGGGGTGAGCTGGTCGCTGGTGTCGAGCAGTGCGTCGACCACCATGCGGGCCAGGGCCACCGCGGAGTCGGGCAGCTGCGGGTCGGCCGGTGGCCGGGGCAGCAGCCGGATGCCGAAGGTGGGCCACCGCGGCGCCCGCCCGTCGATGCGGTCGAGGACGTCCACGGGGAAGCCGGAGGTCAGCCCCCCGTCGATCAGCAGGGCCTGGGCGCCGGTGTCCCGGTTGCCGATGCGCACCGGGTCGTAGACGAAGGGGATGGACATCGACGCGCGCACCGCCTCAGCGACGGGTTGGGTGTCGGGGTCGAGATCGAAGCGTTCGTAGTCCCAGGGCAGGCGCACGACCCGGCGGTTGAGGACGTCGAGGCAGCGCACCACCAGGCGGTAGCGCTGCTCGATGGGGGCGTCCGCGTCGACGTCGGTGACCTTGAGATCACCGAAGGTCTCGATGCCCTGCCCCTCGAGCACCTCGGTGATCCAGCGCAGGGGATCGGTGTCCTCGTCGGTGAAGCGCGCCAGCAGCCGATCCATCGCACGGTTGTCCCGCAACCGCCCCACCACGTCAGCCAGGGCGAAGCGGGTGAAGTCGAGCTCGTCGAACAGGGTCTTGAGGTCAGTGGCAGGCACTCCGGCCACGGCGAAGGCACCCGACAGGGCGCCCGCGGAGGCGCCGGCCACCCGGACCACCTCGTAGCCGGCCTCCTCGAGGGCGGTCAGCGCACCGATGTGGGCCACCCCGCGGACACCGCCACCGCCGAGCACCAGGTCGCAGTGCCGTTCCTGCCGTGTCACCTCGGCCCTTCCGTTCTCGGCCCACAGGGCGGCGTCGGGGACCCTGATGGGGCCCGCCAGGCAGGGGCGGCCCGGTCCTCTGACCAGCGTGCCCCACGGGGTGCGAGGATGCGAGTCGGTACGGTCGCTGGCGCACGCGCCCGTGTGGCACGGGCCGTGCCGGAGCACCGCCTTGTCCCCGTCGATCCCGCAGCTGCAGACCCTCCTCGGTCGGCCCCTGTTCGTCACCTCGGTGGTGGGGGTCCTGATCGTGGTGCTGGTCGTGGTCGGCTGGCTCCGGCGGCGGGGCGCCACCGTGTCAGCCGGCGCCCTGGCGTGGACCGGGCTGCTGGTCTGCGTCGCCGGCGTGCTCTCCCTGACGCTGTTCGGGCCCGTGCCACGGGAGGTGGCCGAGCCAAGGCTGTTCCTGGACCCGATGGCCGGGGCGTGGGGGTGGGACAGCATCGCCTGGCGGCCGGTACTGGACAACGTCGCCCTGTTCGTCCCCCTCGGTGCCATGGCCGCGGCCAGCTTCCGGCGCCAGGGTCTGCTGACGGTGTGGCTGCTGTGCGTGGTCTTCAGCATCGGCATCGAGGCCTTCCAGTACCTCGTACCGACGGGACGGGTCGCCAACAGTGCCGACGTGCTGGCCAACGCCGCCGGTGCCCTGGTGGGCCTGCTGCTCGCCGCGATCAGCGGGGCACGGGCCGGCGGGGTGTCCGCGGGGGTCAGTCGGTCACGACCTCGAAGCGGGGTCCGTGGGCCATGAGCCGGTCGAGGTAGGGGCGGCCGAGGCCCACGGCCGGGGTGAGCACGCCGGCCTCCTCGGGGCCGTCGTCCAGCGCCAGGGACAGGGCGGCCTCTCCCAGCATCCGGGCGGTCTCGTCGTAGCCGGGGTCGCCACCGGAGACCCGGGTGGTCACCGCCGTGTCCCCACCCCGGCCGAGGAAGGTCACGGAGAAGCTGCTGCGCTGCCGGGTGGCCTCGTCGGGCCCCTCGCCACGGGCGGGGACGACCCGCTCCAGCAGCCCGCGGGTCGGGCCGAAGCTGGCCAGCGCCGCCGCGGAGCCCACGGCGGCCACGGCCCCGACGACCGAGGGCAGGTGCCGGACGCGCGCGAAGTGGCCGTAGCGGAAGGCGCTGCCGTAGCCGTCCAGCACCCGGGCGGAGCGCAGCACGATCACCGGATCGATCGTGGGCATCGGGATCCCCCACCCTCCGAGCTCCGGCACCCGGTGGATGCGTGCCGGCAGCGCCGCGACGCGCCGCTGCGCCCGGGCGTCGGTGGTGGCACGGTCCGCACGGGGCAGGCTGCGGGCACCGATCGCCGCCAGGGCGGAGTGCGCCGTGCCGCCGCTGGGCCGCATCTGTCCCGACACGTAGCCGCGGACCGTCAGGGGGACGTCGTCGGGCAGGTGGTCGACGGTGAAGCGCACCCCGAGGTCGTGGGGGACCGAGTCGAACCCGCAGCAGGCCACGAGCTTGACCCCGCGCCCCGCGGCGTCCGCGTCGTAGCGGTCCCGCAGTAGGGACACGAAACCGGGTTCGCCGGTGATGTCGGCGTAGTGGGTGCCCGAGCGCAC
>SKTN01000042.1 GCA_007117945.1 Nitriliruptoraceae bacterium
ATGGCCGTGGCCGTCGCGGCGCTGGCTGCCCGTCCCACCCGCCCGCGGGCGACGGTGAAGTTCCTGGCGGTGGCCGACGAGGAGGCCGGCGGCGCGCTGGGCGCGGAGTGGATCGCGGACCACGCCTGGTCGGACGTGGCCTGCGACTACGTGCTGACGGAGTCGGGGGGCATCCCCGTGGACGGGGCCCGTGGGCGCTCGATCGTGTTCGCCACCGCGGAGAAGGGCATCGGGTGGCGGCGGCTGACGGTCAGGGGCACCCCGGGACACGGCTCGATGCCCTACGGCGCCGACAACGCCCTGGTGACCGCTGCCGAGGTGATCCGACGCATCACGGCCTACGACCCACCCCCCAGCCTCGGTGCCCACTGGCGTTCCTGGGTGGACCACCTCGACCTGCCCGCGGAGCTGAAGGCGGGGCTGCTCGACGAGGGGCGCCTGGCCGACACCCTGGCGCAACTGGACCCGAAGCTCGCGCGCTACGCCCACGCCTGCACCCACACCACCTTCAGCCCCAACGTCGCCCGCGGGGGCACGAAGATGAACGTGATCCCCGACACCGTCCACCTCGACATCGACATCCGCACCCTGCCCGGCGTCAACGAGGCGGAGGTGGACGCGATGCTCACCGAGGCGCTCGGCGACCTCGCCCACCGGGTCACGATCGTGCCCGGCGACGTCGGCCGCGCGGCGTCGGCCTCACCCCAGGACACACCGCTGTTCGAGCTGCTCCGCCGGCGCGCCGCCGCCGTCCACCGCGGCAGCGAGGTCCTGCCGTGGATGACCGTCGGCGGGACCGACGCAGCCTTCTTCCGCCGCCGCGGCGTGCCGGCCTACGGTGCTGGCATGTTCAGCGCCGAGGTCCCCCTCGAGGAGTTCCAGAGCCGCTTCCACGGTCACGACGAACGCATCGACCTGCGCTCGCTCGGGCTGTCCACCCAGCTGTGGATCGACCTGGTGGACGGCCTCGCGGCGTGAGCTGCGACCACCGGTGGGGCGCGCAGCCGCAGCACTCGGGTGGGCCCCACGGCTGTGCGGCGCAGGTGGAGGGGTGCGCAGCCCGCGCGAACCCACTACTGCTGTAGGACCCTGGCCGTTAGGGTCGAAGGTCCGGGTTCGTGGTGTCGGGGATGGCAGCGCCATCCCCGCGTGTACCGCCACCGAACCCCCATGACGGCGCGGCCAGCGCGGCCGTGCGACCGGAGGAAGAACACCCATGCCACACCTGACACGTTCGACACGGATGCTCCGCCTGCTCGCCCCACTGGCCGCCCTGGCCCTGGTGCTGGTCGCGTGCAACGGCGATGACGCCCCCGAGGAGGCCACCGCCGAGGACTACGGCGGGATCGAGGACCAGCCCGACGACGCCGCGGCGAGCTTCACCTCGCCGCAGGACGGCGACACCGTCAGCTCGCCCTTCACCGTGGAGCTGGCCGCCGAGAACGTGACCCTCGAGGAGGTCGGTGCGCCCGTCGCGGGCGAGGGGCACCTCCACGTGATGGCCGACATCGGCTGCTACGAGACCGGTGAGCTGATCCCGGGCCCCAGCGACGAGGACGAGGCCGAGGGCCGCTTCCACCTCGGTGACGGCTCCGACTCCCGCGAGATCGACCTCGAGCCGGGCACCTACGAGCTGTGCGTGCAGCTCGGTGACGGGGTCCACACCGCCTTCGGCGACACGGAGACGATCACCGTCACCGTCGAGTGAGCTGATCCAGCGACCTCCGGTGCCCGCCCCGCGTGACCGTGGGGCGGGCACCGTCGTAAGGTGGGGACGATGACCGCACCGAGGTGGAGGCTGCCGTGGACGCGGCGCTGATCGGACTGCTGGCCGGCAGCGGCTGGTCCGCGGGCATCAACCTGTACGGCGCGGTCCTGGCGCTCGGGCTGTTCGGCCGGTTCGGGCCGGGCGGGGTGCCCGAGGTGCTCACCCGCACCGACACGCTGGTGATCGCCGGCGTGCTGTTCGCCCTGGAGTTCGCCGTCGACAAGATCCCGGTGCTGGACTCCGTGTGGGACCTCGCGCACACCCTGCTGCGCCCGGCGGGTGCCGCCGCGCTGGCCCTGCTGCTCACCGGTGAGGCCTCCTCCGCCCACCAGGCCCTGGCGGCCCTGGGCTCGGGTGGTCTGGCCCTCTCGGCCCACGCCACGAAGGCCACCACACGGCTGGCCGTGAACAGCTCGCCGGAACCGATCTCCAACGCCGGGGTCAGCCTGCTCGAGGATGGGCTGGTGGCCACGGTGATCTGGTTCGCGGTGACCAACCCCGTCCTGGCGCTGGTCCTGGTGGTGGCGCTGGTGCTCGCCGGCACGGTCGTGACCGTCGTGCTGTTCCAGGCGGCGCGACGGGGCCTGAGGTCCTGGCGTGCGCGACGCCGTACCCGCCGGAGCGGACTGCCCACGGGCCCGGGAGCCGTCAGCCCACGACGTCGAGGGCTACCACCAGGCTGATCAGTACCAGCGCGGCCACGATGCCGTAGATCGCGACGGGCGGGAGGCGCCGGCGGGGCTCCTCGGTGAGCGGGAGCCCGAGCGCCACACGGGCCTCGGCCCAGCGGTCCGCAGGCACCCGGACCTCGACGCCGCGCAGGGACAGTGGCAGGGCGCCGGCGTGGCCGGCGTCGTCGGCGTGGATCACCGCGTCGATGCCCGTGGCCTCCAGGGCGGTGCGCGCGACGTCCGCCTCCGCCCGCGAGGTGAAGCTGGCCACCTCGATCCAGTCCCTGCCTGCCGGACCCATGGCTGTCGCTCCTGCGGGTCGCCGCCGGGTGGCGCCGGCGCCTGCGGGTAGCAGGATGCCACGCCGCGGGCGGGGGCGGGCCCCGCCGTGCGCCCCTCAGGCCTCGGCGGGCCCCACACCGAGCTCGACCATCAGGCCGCGGACCCGCTGCTCGATGTCGTCACGGATCGGCCGCACGGAGTCGACGCCCTTGCCGGCGGGGTCCTCGAGCTCCCAGTCCAGGTAGCGCTTGCCCGGCAGGACGGGGCAGGCGTCGCCGCAGCCCATGCTGACGATGACGTCGGCGACCTCGACGGTCGCGTCGGTCCAGGTCTTGGGCTCCTGGTCGCTGATGTCGATGCCCTTCTCCTCCATCGCCTCCACTGCGGAGGGGTTGATGGCGTCCGCGGGTGCGGAGCCGGCGGAGAGCACGTCGATGCGGCCGTCGGCGAGGTGGCGGAGCCACCCTGCCGCCATCTGGGAACGACCGGCGTTGTGGACGCACAGGAACAGCACGGTGGGGTTGTCGGACACGGGGTTGCCTTCCTGTCAGGGGTGCATCGTGCACCGGCACCGGCGGTCGCCGGCGACGTCGTCAGGCCGCCTGTGCGCTGGCGGCGAGCAGTTCCACCCGCGCGGCCAGGCGGTCGTAGGCCCGTTGGAACTCGACCGGACCACCACCGATCGGATCAGGGACGGACCAGTGCAGCGTCGGTGCGGGGAAGGGTGCGCCCGCTTCGTGCGCCCGGTCACACACCGACACCACCAGGTCGGGTGCGTCCTCCACCTCGTCGTAGCCGCGGGGTTCGCCGTCCAGCACCAGACCGTGCGCGCGGGCGGTCGCGACGGCCAGCGGGTGCACCTCACGCGCCGGCGAGGTGCCGGCCGATGCCGCGCGCCGCCCCGTTGCGCGGTGCCACAGGGCTGCGGCGAGCTGGGAGCGGGCGGCGTTGTGGGTGCAGACGAACAGCACCTGCTCCGCCCGCAGGGCCGGCTGCGGCCACAGCGTCGCCAACACCTCGGGTCGCAGGCGCACGTAGCGCCGGCGGCCGTCGCCCTGGGACGGCGTGCGCTCGACCAGGCCGGCTTCCTCGAGGACACCGAGGTGGAAGGCCAGCAGGTTCGACCCGAGCCCCGTGAGCTCCTGCAGTTCCGTGGGCGTGTGGTCCGACAGCTGCAGCGCCTCCACGATCGCCAGCCGCCGGGGCTCGCCGAGGGCGTGGTGGATCGCCGCCCGCGCCACACGGGTGCGCACGGCCTCGGCACCGAGGTGCACCTCGGACCGTCGCTCCTCGGAGCCTCGCCCCACGGGATCTACCTCGATGCTGATTGACTCAAGTCTAGCTGAGTGACTAGCACCCCACAACGCCGGCGTTGCGGGACCAGTAGGGTCCCCGGACAGCCGTCGGGAGGTGTCACGTGCCGGTCGTGGAGTGCCCGGCCTGCGGTGAGGACGAGGACCTCACCGGACAGCACGGGACCGGGACCGACGACGCGCCGCGGCTGCTGCTGACCTGCGGTGCGTGCGGCGCCTCCTGGGACCGCGACACCGTCCCACGCTGCCGGTTGTGCGCAGCGGTCGACCTCGAGGCGATCCCGACCGCGACCCTGCAGGAGCACGGTCGCGGTGACCAGTGGGCACCCTCGGGCATCCGGCTCGCCTACTACTGCTGGAGCTGTGGTGGTCGCGACGTCACCTCGAGCGATCCCACGCCCGGCCCGACACCACCCCCGGGCGACAGCCGGGACCTGCGTGCCCTGCGTCGCCGCGGCGGCTGAGCACCGGACCGAAGCACCCATCACCCCGCCCGTCAGCGGGCAGGAAGGCAGGACACCGTGCGGTTCCTCGAGGGCCAACCTCCGTCCCACGACCTGACCTACGAGGACGTGTTCCTGGTCCCTTCGCGGGCCAGATCCACCTCCCGGATGGACGTGGACCTGACCACGGTGGACGGTGCCGGGACCACCATCCCCCTGGTCGCCGCGAACATGACGGCGGTCTCCGGACGGCGCATGGCCGAGACCCTGGCACGCCGCGGTGGGCTGGCCGTGCTCCCCCAGGACATCCCCGTGGACATCGTGACCTCGGTGATCGAGGGCGTGAAGGCCTGCCACCCGGTCTTCGAGACCCCGATCACCCTCCAGGTCGCCGACACCGTGGGTGAGGCCCTGAACCTGATCCCGAAACGCTCCCACGGCGCGGCGGTGGTGGTGGACGACCACCAGCACCCCATCGGCGTCGTCACCCTGGTGGACCTCGAGGACCAGGATCGTTTCACCCAGGTCGGCGCGGTGATGTCGCGGGCACCCGCGGTGATCAGCGACCGGGTCGACCCACGGGCCGCCTTCGACGAGCTCGCCGAGGTCCGCCACCGCCTCGCGCCGGTGGTGGACGACGAGGGGCGGCTGCGGGGCCTGCTGACCCGGCCCGGCGCCCTGCGCTCCACCCTCTATCGCCCGGCCCTTGACGACCACGGCCGGCTGCGGATCGCTGCCGCCGTCGGCATCCGACGCGACAGCGTGGAGCACGCCGAGCAGCTGCTCGAGGCCGGCGTCGACGTGCTGGTGCTCGACACCGCTCACGGCCACCAGGAGGGCATGCTCGAGTCCCTGGCGGCGGTGCGTGCCCTCGACCCGCAGGTGCCCGTGGTCGCCGGGAACGTGGTCACCACCGATGGTGTGGAGGACCTCGTCGGCGCTGGCGCCGACATCGTCAAGGTCGGCGTCGGGCCGGGCGCCATGTGCACCACCCGCATGGCCACGGGGGTGGGTCGACCGCAGTTCTCGGCCGTGCTCGAGTGCGCGACGGCAGCCCGTGAGCTCGGCGCCCACGTGTGGGCCGACGGCGGGGTGCGTCACCCCCGGGACGTGGCGCTGGCCCTGGCGGCCGGAGCCACCAACGTCATGGTGGGCTCGTGGTTCGCCGGCACCCACGAGTCACCCGGTGACCTCGAGCGCGACGCCGACGGGCGCGCCTACAAGGTGTCCTTCGGGATGGCCTCGGCGCGGGCGGTACAGGTGCGCACCGCGGGCGAGGACGCCTTCGAACGGGCCCGCAAGGCGCTGTTCGAGGAGGGGATCTCCTCGGGCCGCCAGTACCTCGACCCTCACCGTCCCGGGGTGGAGGACCTCGTGGACAGGGTGGTGGCGGGGTTGCGCAGCGCCTGCACCTACGCCGGCGCCCTGGACCTCGCGTCGTTCCACGAGCGCGCCCGGGTCGGAGTGCAGACCCGGGCCGGCTTCGCCGAGGGGATGCCGATCCACCGGGGGTGGTGACGCGGGCCGGACCTGCCGTCGGCTGGGGGCCCCAGGCGACCGCCCAGCCGCCCCCAGCCGACCGCCCAGCGGCGACCGCGGGGGCGAGAGTGGAGGATCGCGGCGGTATACCGCCGCGATCCTCCACTCTTGCCGGCGGCCCCGGGTCCCGGCCCCCGCGCTCCGCGCGCCCCATCCCCCCGACCCGGCGGCCAGAGGGACCCGGGGCCCGTCTCAGGCGAAGATCCCGGCGATCTCCTCCACGGCCGCCTCGTCGAGCTGCTCGAGCACCTTCAGCGCCTGCATGTTCTCCACGACCTGCTCCGGTCGCGACGCCCCGGTGATGACGGTCGAGACGTTGGGGTTGGCCGCGGTCCAGGCGATCGCGAGCTGCGCCATGGTGGCGTCGTAACCCTCGGCGACCTCCTTGAAGCGCAGGAGCTGCTCGTTGTAGCGGCCGTCGGTGAGCCGCTTGGCGAGCCACTCGTAGCCCTCGAGTGCCGCGCGGCTGTCCTCGGGCACACCGTCGAGGTACTTGCCCGTCAACAGCCCGGAGCCCAGGGGCGACCAGATCGTGTTGCCGAGCCCGATGTCCTCGTACAGCCGCGCGTACTCCTGCTCCACCCGCTCGCGCCACAGCAGGTTGTACTGGGACTGCTCGGTGATCGGCTTGTGCCAGCCGTGCTTGTCGGCGACGTCCCAGGCGGCACGGATCTCGTCCGCGGTCCACTCCGAGGTGCCCCAGTAGTGGGCCTTCCCACGCTCGATGGCGTCGGACATCGCCCGCACCGTCTCCTCGACGGGGGTGTGCGGGTCGGCGCGGTGGCAGTAGATGACGTCGAGGTGGTCGAGGCCGAAGCGCTCCAGGGAGTCGTCGATCGCCTCGAGCAGGTACTTGCGGTTGAGGGTGTTGCGGCTGGTGGGTCCGTCCTTGATCCCCCAGAAGAACTTGCTGGTGACCACGTACTCGTGGCGCTGCCAGCCGAGCTGGCGGATCGCATCGCCCATGATCCGCTCCGACTCGCCGCCGGCGTACACCTCGGCGTTGTCGAAGAAGTTCACGCCGGCGTCGAAGGCGGCAGCCATGCAGTCCACGGCCCGGTCCACGTCCAGCTGGCTCTTGAAGGTCACCCACGAGCCGAAGCTCAGGGCGGAGACCTTCAACCCGGAGGGCCCCAGTCGGCGGTACGGCATCTCCATGCGTGTCCTCCTCGTTGCGGATCGGTTCGACGCCGTGGCCGCGATCGCGGTGTGGCGTGCGGTCACTGCCCCCGAGGCTAGGGGTTCGTGGGTGGGGTCCCGGTCCATCCGGTCAGGTCGACGGCACACATCGACGGTCGTGCACGCCGGCGGGGCTCGCCGGCCGGGCACCTCGCGGGTGACGGCCCGCGCCGGGGCCGCACCACGACCGCACCGGGCCCGCACCCCGACCGCGCCGGGCCCGGGTGATCGGGCCGGGCCTGTGGCTCACTACCGTTGCAGCCACCCGCCCCGAACCGGAGGTGCCATGACCCGCGTGCTGTTGACCGGAGCGACCGGCTTCGTGGGTGGCCGTACCGCTGCGCGCCTGCACGCCGCGGGCCACGAGGTGGTCTGTCCCGTGCGGCGCCCCTCGGGCGAGCTCACCGACCTCGAGGTGGTGCAGCTCGACGGCGGGCTGGACGCGGTCACCCCCGACGCCCTCACGGGTGTCGAGGTGGTGGTCCACGCCGCTGCCACGGTGGGCCCTGACCTGGAGACCGGTACCGCCGTCAACGTGGAGGCCACCCGCCGGGTGCTGGCGGCCTGCGAGCAGGCCGGCGTCGCGACCCTGGTGCACGTGTCCACCACCTCGGTGTACGACCGGCCCGCTGATGGTGCTGCCCCCGTCACCGAGGACACCCCCCTGGTCCCCTTCGACGCCGAGGACGCGGGTGTGTACGCGCGGACCAAGGCGGAGGCAGAGCGCGTGCTCGGTGGCGCGCAGACGACCGCCGTCGCGATCCTGCGACCGCCGGCGGTGCTCGGCGCGGGGCCGACCTCAACCTGGGGACAGCGCATCCCCGACCGTGTCCGTGCGGGGGAGGCGGTCCCCCTGCAGCGTGGGAGCACCTTCGCCTTCGTCCACGTCGACGATCTCGTCGACGCGATCGTCGCGGCCGCCGGGCTCGATCCCGACGCACCGACGGGTACCGAGGCTGGCGCCGCGCCGACCGCAGGTCACGCGGCGAGGAGCGCCGGTGGCACACCCCGGGTCGCCAACGTCGTGGGCGGGCACGTCACCGTGGCCGACTACCTCGACGCGGTGGTCGACCTGCTCCCCTCGCGTCCCCCCTCACAGCCGGGACGGGACGAGACCGGTTGGACCGGCAGGTTCAGCACCGACCAGCTGCCGCGACGGTTCGGTGTCGCGCCCTACCGCAGCTTCGCCAGCGGCATGGCGGAGATCGCCAACGCCCTCACGGGGACGGCGGTGGACCAGGAGGACGGATCGTGAACACCAACATCCCCGACTTCCGGCCCGGCTCACGCCGGACCGTGCCCCTGCGGCTGACCCCGGCCCAGTGCGACCGGCTGCGCTCGCTGGTCGAGGATCCCACCACCTGGGTACTCCGACACGCCTGGGACGACTACCTGCTGGCCGGCGAACGCGGCCGGGTCGTTGACCCCCGGGACCTGACCCGCGATCACGTGGTGTCGGCCATCGAGTGGCTGCGCCAGCAACGCCACCCCATCTACCGGGCTCTGGAGGGCGGCGACCGTGCACCTGAGGGGTGGCTCGAGCAGCTCCCCCTCCACCAGCGGCTGGCGGAGCTGCTCCACCCCGATCAGGCCGGCTGAGGCCCGCCGCCGCTGCCCGGGTGACCACCACCGGCGTGACCACCACC
>SKTN01000037.1 GCA_007117945.1 Nitriliruptoraceae bacterium
CGCCTCCGGGCTGGAGGGCTCCGACCCCGCGTCCTGTGCGGTGTCGGCACCGCCGCCGCGGCGGCCGCGGCCACGCCCCCGGCGCCCCCGACGCCGTCGGCGCCGGTTGCCGTCGGAGGACGGACCGGAGGGGTCCTGTTGCGGTGTGGTGGTGTCCTGCTCGTTCTCGGTGTCGTGGTCGGTCACGGGAGGCTCGCTCGGGGTGTCAGGCGGCCTCCGCGTCGACGTCGGGGACCAGTGGTTCGACCTCGCCGTCGAGGGCGTCAGCGACGCCCCCGGGCACCTCGGTGCCCTGCACGCAGCGTGTCACCGCTGCGGGCGCGGCCACCTCGTCGGGGGCCAGCGCGGCGTGGAGGTCGGTCGGTCTCACGGTGGGGCCGTCGTTGCGGAGGACCGCACGGAGGACGGTGTGCGCGTCCCGGGTAGGGGTACCCGGGCGCGTGGACGCGGCGAGGGCGAGGACGGCAGGCCGCACGTCGATGGTGCGGTCACCGTCGGGACGGTGCCGGATGACCTCGACGGACGTGCTCGCGAGGAGTTCCTCCGCCCGCGTCGCGAGGAGCTCGCGCAGCTCGGTCAGATCGACCGGTGGCCACGCCAGCTCCCACAGGGTGACCCGCAGCATCTTCGCCAGCTTCGGCGCGCCGTCGGGCACCTCCAGGTAGGTCGTGATGTCCATCCCCGCCGGGAGGGTGGCGGAGAGCGCAGCGAGGTCCGATGCGGGTTCGATCGGCGCTGCGAAGGTCAGCTCGGCGTACTCGCCGGTGGAACGCACCCCCACGGGCAGGGCGTCGGGGAAGGACACCTTCGGGTGGGGGGTGAAGCCTTCGGAGTACGCGATGGGGAGATCGGCACGGCGCAGCGCACGCTCCCAGACCGAGGTGAGATCACGCGCGGAGATGAAGCGCGTGCGTCCCACCTTGGTCCAGCGGATGCGGTACCGCTGCAGCAACGTGTCCGTCCTCCTCGGTGGTGTCCGCGACGTCGTGCTCGTGACGTCGGGGTGTGGGTGGTCGTGGTGCGGATCGTGGTCGTGGTGCGGGTCATGGCGCCGGGGGCTCAGCCGCCGCCGGCGTAGCGCTCGGGCGCCGTCGGCAGCGCGCCGTCACCGGCCGCGGAGCTGCCGAGCCCCTGGGGGAGCACGGGCAGGCTGTACCCCCCGGTGTAGCCGGTGTCGTGCTCCAGGCTCAAGCCCGGACACACCCCGCAGTCGTAGCAGGCCGACCACCGGCAGTCGTCGAGCTGCTGGTCCGACTGGGCGTCCTGCCAGTCCTCCCACAGCCAGTCGCTGTCGAGCCCGGAGTCGAGGTGGTCCCAGGGCAGGGCCTCGCGCTGATCACGCTCGCGATAGCTGTACCAGGCGAGGTCCACCCCGGTCTCGGCCAGGGCCCGTCGCCACAGCTCGAGGGTCGGCATCTCGTGCCAGCCGTCGAAGCGGGCGCCGAGCTGCCAGGCACGCTCCACCACGGCGGCCACGCGCCGGTCGCCGCGGGACAGCAGGCCCTCGATGACCCCCTCCTCGGGGTCGTTGGTGCGCAGCGTGATGCCGCGGTGGTCCTTGATGGCGTGGCGGATCAGGGTGAGCTTGCGCCGGATCTCCTCGGGTGGATCCTGGGCGGCCCACTGGAAGGGCGTGTGAGGCTTGGGCACGAAGCCGCCCACCGAGATCGTCACCTTGTTGGCCCTGCCGTGGCGCCGGGCCACGGCGTAGACCTCGATGGCCAGCTCCGCGATCGCGGCCACGTCCTCATCGGTCTCCGTGGGCAGGCCGACCATGAAGTACAGCTTGATGTGGCGCCACCCCTCGGAGAAGGCCACCTCGGCGGTGCGCAGCAGGTCGGCCTCGGAGACCATCTTGTTGATCACCGCGCGCAGCCGCTCGCTGCCGGCCTCGGGAGCGAAGGTCAACCCCGTGCGGCGGCCGTTGCGGGCCAGCTCGTTGGACAGGGTGACGTTGAACGCGTCCACCCGGGTCGAGGGCAGCGACAGCGAGGTGGTGGTGCCCTCGTAGGTGTCCGCGAGCTCCCGGGCGATCGGCGCGATGGCGGAGTGGTCGGCCGAGGACAGCGACAGCAGCCCGACCTCGTTGAAGCCGGTGTCGGCCACCCCTTCCTCGACGAGGCGCTGGACCGTCTCCGGCCGGCGTTCGCGGACGGGGCGGGTGATCATCCCCGCCTGGCAGAACCGGCAGCCACGGGTGCAGCCCCGGAAGATCTCCACGCTGAAGCGCTCGTGCACCGTCTCGGTCATCGGCACCAGCTGCTTGCGGGGGTAGGCCCACTGCTCGAGGTCCTGGACCGTGCGTTTGGGGACCAGTGCGGGGATGCCGCCCTCGGTGGGCACCGTGCGCGTGAGCCGGCCGTCGTCGCTGTAGCGTGGGGCGTAGAAGGCGGGCACGTACACGCCCTCCACCGCCGCCAGCGCCCGTAGCAGCGCGTGGCGCACCTCGTCGTCCGGGGCGCTCGCCAGGGACCCGCCGGGCTCCCGCTCGGCCTTGTGGCGGCGCACCACGTCGTCGATCTCGAGGGTGACCTCCTCACCGTCGCCCATCACCGCGGCATCCACGAAGGGCGCCAGGGGTTCGGGGTTGAAGGCGGCGTGCCCCCCGACGAGCACGAGGGGGTCGTCGGCGCCACGTTGTGCACTGCGGTGGGCGACACCGCCGAGGTCGAGGAGGTTGAGCAGGTTGGTGTGCCCGAGCTCGTGGGGCAGGGTGACGCCGAACACGTCGAAGGCCCACAGCGGCCGGTGGGTCTCCAGGGAGAAGGTCGGCAGCCCTTCGGCCCGCAGCAGCTCCTCGAGATCCACCCACGGGGCGTAGGCACGCTCGGCCAGGGCCGTGGGCCGGTCGTTGAGCAGCTCGTAGAGGATCTGGATGCCCTGGTTGGGCTGGCCCACCTCGTAGGTGTCGGGGTAGCACAGCAGCCAGCGGGTCTCGGCGGCCTCCCAGGGCGTGCTGCGCTGGTTGTGCTCGCCACCGACGTACTGCGCCGGCTTGCGCACCTGCGGCAGGAGCGGCTCCAGGGCCCCCCAGCAGGAGGGGGGAGCCGTCGCTGCGGAACCGGGACGGCGGAAGGGGGCGCGCTGCCCCCTGGGCGGGGTGGTCGGGCCCAGGCTCGGGGGTGCGGAACCGAGCACGTGGCCTCCTGTGGTCGCGGCGGGCGCATCGAGGTGGAAGCGCGGGGCGGACCCGCGGGCCGAACGCGGCGGCCGCCACCCACCGGGCCCTCGCGGCGGACACCTCACGCCGGGTGGCGCGGAGGGTAGCAGCCACCCCCCGGCCCCCGGCGGGGTCGTCGGCGCCGGTGGCGGCCGGCGGGGCCGTGGGGCAACGGCCGCCTCAGAAGCGCCGCATGTGGATGTTGAGCAGCAGCCCGATCATGGCGAACCACACGATCAGCGAGGTCCCGCCGTAGCTGATGAAGGGCAGGGGTAGGCCCGTCACCGGCATGATCCCGATGGTCATCCCGACGTTGACGAACACCTGCAGGGTGAGGATGGCCACGATCCCGCCGGCCACCAGGGTGCCGAAGGTGTCCTTGGCCAGGATCGCGATCCGAAGGCCCCGCCACACCAGCACCAGCAGCAGGCCGAGCACCAGGCTGCCCCCGAGGAAGCCGAACTCCTCGGCGATGACGGTGAAGATGAAGTCGGTGTGGTTCTCGGGCACGTACGACAGCGAGGTCTGGGTGCCCTCGAACAGCCCCTTGCCCGCGAACTGCCCGGAGCCCACGGCGATCAGCGACTGGCGGGTCTGGAACGCCGCGGTCTGGGCCGCGGAGGCGTCACCGGCATCGAGGAAGGCGGTCAGCCGCAGGAGCTGGTAGTCCTCGATCAGCTCGGTCTGGAGGGCGACGATCACCCCGACGATCCCGGAGAGCGTCAGCCCGATCAGGTAGCGCGCCTGCACCCCGCCCAGCAGGAACAGCACGGCGGTGCTCCACACGAACACCATCGAGGTGCCGAGGTCGGGCTGGAGGAAGACCAGCCCCGCGGGCAGCAGGGTCAGCACCAGGCTCGCGAGCACCACGCCGGCATGGGGCGTGCCCTCGCTCTCGTGGAGCAGGGCCGCGACCACCACCAGTACGGCGAGCTTGGCGAGCTCCGAGGGTTGCAGCTGGAAGCCACCGATCACGATCCAGCGTTGCGCACCACCGAAGGCGGTCCCCAGGGGTGACAGCACCAAGCCGAGGAGCACGACCGACACCACGTACAGCACCGGTGCGTAGACCCGGACCACGCGGTAGTCGACCACGGCGACCACCACCATCACCACCACACCGATCGCCAGCGCCAGCAGCTGCCGGCTGACGTAGGTGGTCGGGGGCAGGCCCTGGGCGCTCAGCGCCACCAGCTTCGCGCTGTAGATCGCCACCAGCCCGATCAGGGTCAGGGCGAGCGCGGTGAGCACCAGGACGGGGTCGAGGTGGCGGACGGGGTCGTAGACCTCCATCCAGCGCGACTGCACCTGAGCACGCTGCTGGCGCTGGCGCCGGTCCTGTCCGTAGTCGGTCGCCACCTCGTCACCTCCTCCCGCTGCTGCGGTGCTGGCACGCTCCGCCGTGGGGCGGGCGCACGGCTAGTCCAGGATCTCGTCGCCGGCCTCGAACTCCGCCTCATCGGCGAGCACGACACCGAAGTGGTGGGCCATGATGTTGCGCACGATGGGCGCTGCGGTCTGGGAGCCGCCACCGCCCTGCTCGACGTTGACCACGACCACGATCTCCGGGTCGTCGGCGGGGGCGTACCCGGCGAACCAGGCGTAGGGCACCTTCGGGCGCAGCTCCGCGGTCCCGGTCTTGCCGGCCACGGGGATCTGGTCGAGGGGGAAGCCCGCGAAGGCCGACTGCCCCGTGCCCCGCGGGTGCATCACCGTGCGCTCCAACCCTTCCCGCAGCACCGCCAGGGTCTGGTCGTCGACACCGATGTGGCCGAGCTCCTCGGGTTCGATGTCGCGTACCAGGGTGCCGTCGGGCGCCCGCACCTCCTTGCCGAGGTGGGGGCGCAGCAGCATCCCGTCGTTGGCGATCGCCTGGTACGAGGCGGCGACCTGCAGCGGGGTGGAGATCACGTCCCCCTGGCCGATGGAGGTGTTGACGGCGTCGCCACCGCGCCACGCCCCGCCGAAGCGGCACAGGTCGGTCATCAACTCCTCGGCACGGCTGCCGGGGCTGGCCTCCTCGGCCTGGCGGCAGTAGGTGTCACGCCGCTCCGACCAGTAGTCCTGGCGCCACTGGCGACCGGGGACGCGCCCGCCGAGCTCGCCCGGCAGATCGACGCCCGTGCGCTGACCGAAGCCGAACCGCTCGGCGACCCGGATCACGACCTCGTCGGGTTCCTCGGCGTTCTCCTCGGCCAGCCACTGGTCGAAGGCCAGGGCGTAGAAGTAGGTGTCACAGGAGCGCATCATGGCGTCGGAGAGGTCCATCATCCCCTCGTTCACGCCACGGTTCCAGTTGCGGAAGGTGTTGCCACCGAGCTCGAAGGCCGGCGTGCACTCCACCTGCCCGCGGGGGGTGATGTGGCCGCCCTCGATCATCGCCGCACCCGTAGCGGTCTTGAACACCGAGCCCGGTGGGTACCCACCCGCGATCACGCGGTTGACCAGGGGGTCCTCGCTCTCCTCGTCCAGCAGGGACTCGAAGTACTCCACGCTGACCCCACCGACGAACTCCCGCGGGTCGAAGCTCGGGTAGGAGGCCATGGCCAGCACCGCGCCGGTGCGCGCGTCCAGCACCACGGCCGAACCGGCGGTGGAGGGCAGCAGCTGGCCATCGTCGCGGCGGATCGACCGGCTGGCCAGGATGCCGTCCTCGAGCAGCTGCTCCGTCGCCTCCTGGAGATCGAGGTCGAGGGTGGTGACCAGGTCGTTGCCCTGGACCGGCTCACGGTCACGCTGGACGTCGAGGACGTCCCCACGCGCGTTCACCACCAGCACCCGCTCGCCGGCGGTCCCGCGCAGGTCGGCCTCGTAGCTCTGCTCGAGCCCCATCCGCCCCACCAGGTCACCGGCGCGGTAGTCGGTGAACTCCGGGCGCAGCAGCTCGTCCTGGGAGATCTCCCCGATGTAGCCCACCAGGTGCGCCGCGAGGGTGCCCTGGGGGTACTGACGCACGGGCAGGGTCTCCGGCACCACCCCGGGGAACAGCTCCCGCTGCTCCTGGACGGCGAAGACCACCTCCGGGGTGACGTCGAGGGCGACGGGCACGGGGCGGAAGGGGCTGCGTCGCTGGCTACCAAGGCGCTCGATGACCTCCTCGACCTCCAGCTCCAGCAGCTCTGCGAGACGCTCGATGACCCGCTCGGCCTCCTCGTCCACGGGGTCACCGGCGGCGTTGAGCAGTGCCTGACGGTCAGCGGAGATGGCCAACGCGGGCCGGTTGCGCACCAGCTCCTCGCCGTCCGCCGCCAGGATCGCGCCGCGGGGTGCCTCGGTGACCACGGTGCGCAGGCGGTTGGAGTCGGCGAGCTCGACGTAGCGGTCCCCCGCCAGCACCTGCAGGAACCACAACCGAGCGAACAGGGCGAGGAACAGGGTGATGACGAGCACGGCGAGGAAGGTCAGCCGCAGCACGGAGGAGGAGGACTCCGACGAGGGAAGAGCCATGACGTGGAGCCTCGGATCGAGCCTGGTCGCGAGAGGCGACGGTACCAGCAGTCCCGGTGCGGCCGACCGGTCACTCCAGGCCGGCGGTCCGCAGGGGGAAGGCGTCGGTGACCCGGCGGACCACCACCTGTACGGCCGGCGTGAGCAGTGCGTTGTACAGCCCCACGGCGATGGCGGCCTGGACAACCAGTGCGGCGCTGACCCGTTCGTCGGCCAGCAGGGAGGCCAGCACCCCGTAGGCGGCGGTGGCCAGCACCGAGGCACCCGCGGCCAGCAGCAAGGGCGCGGTGACGGAGTTGGGCGCCAGGTAGGGCCGTGACCAGCCGACCAGTGCTCCGGCCACGCCGTAGAGCAGGACCGCCAGACCCACGGGTGAGGAGCTGACGAGCAGATCGCCCAGCAGCCCTGCGCTGGCACCCACCCGCAGGCCGGTCAGTGGCCCGTCGCGGGTGGCGAACACCACGGTGGTGAGCAGGAGCAGGTCGGGACGGAACCCGAACAGGGTCAGCGCGGGGAACAGCGCCGTCTCCAGCACGACCGCGGCCAGCAGCAGCGCGGCGACCACCAGGGTGCGGACGATCACGGCTCCTCCGCCGCGTCGTCCTGCTCCTCGGCGTCCTCGCCGTCGTCGCCGTCGTCGTCGTCCTCGTCGTCCTCGTCGCCGTCGAGGTCGGGATCGAGCAGGGAGGCCACGGGGGGTCGGGTGAACTCGAGGCCCTCGCTGCCCTCGAAGGGCGGGATCTCCTCGATCCCCGTGGAGAACACCACCAGGACGTGGTGGAGGCGGGTGAAGTCCACGTAGGGGTTGACCAGCACCTCGCGGGTCAGGGGCGAGGCCCCCTCGGTGATCGCGGACACCGAGCCGACGGGGATACCCGCGGGGAACACCCCGCCCTGGTAGCTGGCGGTCACCACCGCCTCGCCCTCCTCGACCACGGCTTCGGGGTCGAGGAGGCGCAGGACCATCGGGTCACCGCCGCGACCGTCGATCACCCCCACCTCGCCGGTGGTGGCGCTGCGCGAGGCGGCCGAGAAGCTCGGGTCGATGGCCAGCAGGACACGTGAGGCCGTGGGGGTGACCTGGATCACGCGCCCCACCAGGCCGTCGCCGTCGATCACCGGCATGCCCCGGGCGATGCCCTGCTCGCTGCCGACGTCGATGGTGATGGTCCACTCGAAGTTGGAGGGGGCCAGGGCCACGACCCGGGCGGCGACGGTGTCCAGCTCCGTGCGCTCCCCCATGGCCAGCAGATCGCGCAGCTCGGTGTTCTCGCGCTCGAGGTCGTCGAGGACCCGACGCCGCTCCTCGAGGACCTCCACCCGCTCGCGCAAGGCCTGGTTCTCCGCGCGCACCCCGAACAGATCAGTGATCGCCGTCCCCGCCGCCGAGAAGGGACTGAGCAGGGTGCCGACGCCGTCCTGCAGGGGCCGCACGACCGAGGTCGCGAGGTCACGGGCACCCGTCAGGGGACCCTGATCGCCACCCCGGAAGTCGATCGTGATCAGGGCGATCGCCGCCGCCACGAGCAGCGCGAGCACCACCCGGACCCGACGTCGCTGGAACACCGCTCACCCACCCCTGACGGTCGCGACCGCCTCGCGACCCCGTGCGCATCGCACGGTGTGGTTGCTCAGTGCCGCGAGGAGGAGACCAGGACCTTCTTGAGGGCCTCGAACTCCTCGAGGCACTTGCCCGAGCCGATCGCGACGGAGGACAGCGGGTTCTCCGTGGTGTGAATCGGCATGCCGGTCTCGTGCTTGAGGCGCTCATCGAGGCCCTTGAGCAGCCCACCACCACCGGTGAGCACGATGCCCTTGTCCATGATGTCAGCGGCCAGCTCCGGCGGGGTCTTGTCCAGGGTGTTCTTCACCGCATCCACGATGGCGTTGACCGGCTCCTCGATGGCACGACGGATCTCGTCCGCGGACACGATGATGGTCTTGGGCAGCCCCGAGACCAGGTCACGGCCACGGATCTCCGCGTGGGGCTCATCGGGCAGCGGGAACGCGCTGCCGATGGCCATCTTGATCTCCTCGGCGGTGCGCTCGCCGAGCATCAGCGAGTACTCCTTCTTGACGTAGCCGATGATCGACTCATCCA
>SKTN01000150.1 GCA_007117945.1 Nitriliruptoraceae bacterium
AGATGTCCAGGGTCTCCTGGGCGATGCGCTTCTGCTTCTCCCGCGGGGTGTAGCCGATCGTCTCCATGTTGTGGACCCGGTCGGCGAGCTTGATCACCAGGACCCGGATGTCCTTGGCCATCGCGACGATCATCTTGCGCAGGGTCTCGGCCTGCTGCTGCTGCTTGGACTCCACCTGCAGCCGGTCGAGCTTGGTGACCCCGTCGACGAGGTGGGCGACCTCCTCGCCGAAGCCCTCCTTGACGTCACCCAGGGTGGCAGGGGTGTCCTCCACGGTGTCGTGGAGCAGGGCTGCCACCAGGGTGGGCGTGCCGAGCCCGAGGCGGGCGAGCTCCGCGGCCACCGCCACGGGATGGGTGATGTAGTCCTCGCCGCTCTGGCGCTTCTGGCCCTCGTGCATCGCCTCCGCGTAGCGGTAGGCACGCACCACCTCGCGCAGGTCGGCGCGGGAGGACTCCCGGATCGCCGCGGCCAGGTCGTCGAGCTCGGACGGGATCGTGTCGCGCTGGACCAGGGGCAGCCGGGAGATGGCCGCCTTGACGCCCGTGGGCCGTGGTGGGGGGAGCGCGGGACGGGTGTCCCGAGCCTGCCCGGTGTCGGTGGCGTCCGAGGTGCTCAGCGTGGACCCCCAGCCCGCGGGCGTGGTGCCCGCCTGCAGGCAGCGTACCGACCGGCCCTCAGTACCTCAGGAGGGATCCGTGCCGGTAGCCCTCGAGGCGGGCGGCACCACCCAGCGCCGTGAGCTCCAGCAGGAAGCTCAGGCCCACCACCTCACCGCCGAGCTGCTCCACCAGGGCCGCGGTCGCCGCGGCGGTGCCACCCGTGGCCAGGACGTCGTCGACGATCAGCACCCGCTGGCCGGGCGTGATCGCCCCGGCCTGCAGTTCCAGCACCGCCTCGCCGTACTCCAGGGCGAAGGCGACCGACACCGTCTCCCCGGGGAGCTTTCCGGCCTTGCGGGCCGGGACGAAACCGGCACCGGTGCGCAGGGCCACGGGCGCGCCCAGGATGAAACCGCGGGACTCGATGCCCACCACCGCATCGACGTCCTCGGCCAACTCGGACAGCGCCTGCACCGCCACCTCGAAGGCGGCGGAGTCCGCGAGCAGGGGCGCGACGTCACGGAAGATGATGCCGGGCTCGGGGAAGTCGGGCACGTCCCGGATCAGCCGTGCGAGGTCGTGGGGGTCGTGGGCTGCACTCACGGGGCGGCTCCTGTCCCGGGGTCGTGTCCGGGGTCGTGTCCTGAACCGGTGACGTGCCGGGACGGTCGCCCGGCCCCTGCCTCAGCGCTTGCGACGCTTCCTGCCCTTGCCCTGACCCCGGACGTACTCCGTGGTGATGGGCGCGCGGGCCTCGGGCGAACCCGGCGCCGGCTCCTCCACGGGCGGGGCAGGCGCAGCCTCGTCGATCGCGTCGGGGTCCGAGCCGGTGTCCTGCTCCGCCGCCTTGGCCACGCGCCGCTGCTCCTCGGGCTCGAAGCCCTTGAGCCACGCGAACAGCGGGCCCGCCACGAACAGCGAGGAGTACACCCCCACCGCCATCCCGACGAACAGCGCCAGGGCGAGGTCCTGCAGCGTCGTCGCACCGAGGATCTGGGCACCGAGCAGCAGGAGGGCGCCCACGGGCAGCAGGGAGGTGATCGAGGTGTTGATGGAGCGGTAGACGACCTGGTTCATGGAGGCGTTGACCACCTCGGGGAAGGTCCGCAGCCCCGGGTCGCCCAGGTTGATCCCGTTCTCCTTGACCCGGTCGAAGACCACCACGGAGTCGTACAGCGAGTAACCCAGGATCGTCAGCAGGGCGATCACCGTGGCGGGTGAGACGTTGAACCCCACCAGGGCGTAGATCCCGATGGTGATGAGGATGTCGTGGACCAGCGCCACGATGGAGGCCACCGCCATCTTGAACTCGAGCCGGAAGGTGATGTAGAGCACCACCACCACCAGGAACACCAGCAGCGCCTCGATGGCCTGGCGGGTGATGCGCTCGCCCCACACCGGGCCGACGAAGTCGAAGCCGATCTCCGCCGGCTGGGCGGTCTCCTCCAGGGCACCGCGCACCGCCCGCTCCACCTCGCTGGCGGGCTCCAGGGACTCCGTGCGCACCTGCGCGCCGGTGGTCACCCCGTCGGCGGTCTGCAGCTGTGCGATGACGTCGGTGGCGCCGGCGTCCTCGGCCGCCTCCCGCAGCTCCGAGGAGGTGACGTCCGGCCGGACATCCACCAACTGGTAGGCGTTGCCGCCGACGAAGTCGATGGACAGGTCCAGCCCCCGCACACCCAGCGACAGCACGCTGATGGCCAGCAGCACGCCGGAGATCAGGATCCAGCGCTGCGAGTTGCCGACGAAGTCGATCGTGGGGGTCCTCATGCCCGAGCTCCTGCCGTCACACGTCGGTCCGGGTCCACGGCGCCGACGTTGCGTCGGGTCAGCACCCCACGATCGGCCAGCACGTAGGCGGCCGGTCGGGCGAAGGTGTACATGATGATCAGGTCCAGCACGCTGGAGATCCCCAGCATGAGCGCGAAGCCGCGCACGGGACCGACCGCCAGGAAGTACAGGATCGTGGCGGCGGCGATCGTGACCGTGTTGCCCGTCAGGTTGGTGCGCCAGGCCGACTCATGGGCCCGGATCACGGCGGTGCGCACCGTCTTGCCGAGGTTGACCTCGTCACGGATCCGTTCGGCGTAGATGATGGCAGAGTCCGCGGTGATACCGATGGACACGATGATGCCGGCCACCCCGGCCAGCGTCAGCGCGAAGCCGATCCACTGCCCCATCAGCGCGATCCCGGCCACGATGAACAGCCCGTAGAGGGCCACCTCAAGCACCGCGATGACCCCGACCCACCGGTAGAACCACATCAGCCAACCGGCCACCAGGGCGAGGCCGATCAGCCCGGCGAGGATCCCCGCCTGCAGCGACTCGGCGCCGAGCGTCGGGGAGACGGTCTGGAAGGTGGAGGCCTCCAGGGAGATCGGCAGCGCACCCGTCCGCAGGACCAGGGCGAGGTCGGTGGCCTCCTGCTCCTGCTCGTCGCGGTCCAGCCCGCCGCCGGTGGTGATGGTGGCGCTGCCACCGGTGATGCCGGTCCCGCAGGCCACCGTGGGGTTGACCCCCGGTGAGGACTCCACGATGTTGTCCAGCACGATGGCGAAGCGCCCATCGCGGCCCTGGTCGCGCTCGCAGGCCAGGTCGGAGGTGACGGCGGCGAAGATGCCGCCGCCCTCGTCGTCGAGGTCGAGCCCGACCTGGAAGGCCTGGCCGGCCCCCTGGCCGATCTGGACGAAGGCGTCCTCGATGTTGTCCCCGGTCAGCTCCGCAGGCCCGACCTCGTACTTGATCGGCAGGGCCTCCTCGGTCTCCGGGTCGATCAGCGCGTCGTCGGGCGAGCCGCACAGGATCCCGGACTCCCCCGTGGCCAACTCCTCACGCTCGTCCACGGGTGCCAGGCAGTCGGGTCCCTCGTCGTAGCGCTCGGAACCGGGCGGGATCTCGTCCAGCACCCGGCGGAAGGAGAGCTGGGCCGTGGTGCCGATGATCTCCTGCACCCGGTCGGCGTCGGCGATCCCGGGGAGCTGCACCTGCACGTCGGTGCCGGAGCGGGAGATGTCGGGCTCGGCCACACCCAGGGAGTCCACCCGGGCGCGGATCACCTCGATCGTCTCGTCGATGATCTCCTCGAGATCGTCGGGTTCCTCCTCCCCCGGGGGCAGCACGGGGTTGTAGATCGCGCTGATCCCACCCTGGAGGTCGAGGCCGAGGTTGGGGCGTGCACCCATGCCGAGGTAGACCCCCGCCGTCACGGCGAGGAGCACCACCACCGCGATGCTGGTGAAGAGGGGACGCTTGTCCACGTGAGGTTCCTGGTCGTGAGCGGCTCAGCCGAGGGGGACGCCGTTGGCGGTGATCCGGAACTCGCAACCGAGGGTGCGGGCGCCCCGGCGACACATGACCATGCGGTCCAGGAAGATCTCGAAGTACTCGATCACCGTGGAACGGTCGGTGTCGAGCTCGAGCTCCAGGGTGATGGTGGCGGCGTCGGCGTCGACCCGCAGGAAGGAGTGGGTCACCGCGTCGTTGACGCGGTCGTGGATGTCGGTGGCGGTGTCGGCGCCCTTGCGCACACGGGAGCGGTGCACGTCGGACTTGTCGGCGAGGATCACCGCGGCGCCCACGGGACCGATCGCGGAGCCGTACTGCTCCTCGTGGTTGCCCACCGCGGACAGCACCAGCCCGATCCGGTAGGGGTCCACCTCGAGGCGGCGCAGGGCGTCGTAGGCGATCCAGGCCCCCGACAGCCCGTGGTTGGCCCGGGTGACCACGTTGCCGACGTCGTGGAGGTAACCGGCCACGGCGGCCAGCTCGCACAGCTCGTCGTCAGCACCGAGGTGGTGCAGCACGTTGTGGGCGATGCGACCCACCAGGTTGGCGTGGCGGAACCCGTGCTCGGTGAAGCCGAGGCTGCCGAGGAACTGGTCGGACAGCTTGATGAAGGCCGAGACCACCTCGTCGTTCTGCAGCCCGGTGAGCATGTCGACGTGGGAGCCCGTGCGCCGCTCGGCGTCGAGGGCCACCGTGCGGGCCTCCGCGACGGCGTCGGCCGCGTCCACACCGCGCAGCAGGGCCGCCTCCGCGGACCCCCGGATCGCGCTGGAGGGGTCGGTCAGCGCCGAGGGCGAGGGGTCGTCCACCTCGGCAGGCACCTCGGCGTCCGCGCGGGTGGCCGCGGCCGCATCGACGGTGTCGGCGGCCGGTGGGCGCGGGCGGTCGGACTCGCTCACCGGTCCGGGGCCTCGTCGCCGTCGGTGTCGTCCTCGGTGTCGGTGTCGGCGTCGGCGTCGTCGACCGCTGCCGGCGCCGGCTCATCCCCCACGATCCGTGCCAGGGAGGACCGCTCGTAGCGCACGATGATGTCCTCATCCGCGTCCACGGCGAGGTCCATCGTGCTGTCGGTCAGGGCCACCACGCGGCCGTGGAGGCCACCGATGGTGACGACATCGTCGCCCACGCCGAGCGCCCGCACCATCCGCTCCTGTTCCTTGCGCCGCTTCTGCTGCGGGCGGATCAACAGCAGGTACAGCACCACCAGGAAGCCGATGGGCAGCAGGAGGCCGCCGAGCTCTTCCACGTCACGTCCTTCGTCTCGGACCCGCACGGTCCGGTCGTCGGTGGTCGTCGCGTCGCCGCACACGGTCCCGGGGGGATCCTGCACCAGCACGGTGCTGGTGCGCCTGGCGTCGACCAGGTCCGCACGCGGCCGAAGCCGGTAGGGCCCACGCAGGAGGACGCGACGACGCCCGCCTGAGGCGGGCGCATCGAGAGGGCAGCCTACCGGTCGGGGTCGGCCTCGACACGCGCTGCGGGAGCCGCCGCACCGCGGGCCTCCCCACGTGCCCACGCGGTCACCAGGGCGGCGAGGTCGTGGTCGTCGTCGCGCACGCAGGTCAAGAGGAGCACGTCGCCCACCCGCAGCCGCGTCGCACCCGTGGGCACCAGCACCCGGTCCTCGCGCACCAGCGCCACGGCGCGCCCGGCCCCCGGTGGACCGATCTCCTGCAGGGTGCGGTCCACCACGACCAGGTCCTCGGTGATGGTGAGCTCGATGAGGTCGACGTCGACGTCGTCGAGCGGTAGCGCCTCGGCCACGGGCGCCCACGCGGCACGCTCCTCGGCGACCCCGAGGCGTTCCACCAACCACTGCAGGGTGGTGCCCTGCAGCAGGACCGACAGCAGCACGACGAAGAACACCGCGTCGAACAGCGCCGCGGAGCCCGGCACCCCGGCGGTCAGGGGGAAGGTGGCCAGCACGATCGGGACGGCGCCGCGCAACCCGGCCCAGCTGACCACGGTGCGTTCCGGCCAGCGCATGCCGCTGCCGAGGGTGCACAGCCACACGGCCACGGGACGGGCGAGGAGGACCAGCACCGCGGCCACCGCCAGGGCGGAGAGCCCCACCGCGGGCAGACGGGAGGGGAACACCAGCAGCCCCAGGAGCAGGAACAGCCCGATCTCCGCGGCGTTGGCCATCGCCTCGTGGAAGCCCAGGATCGACCGGCGGTGGCGGGGCACGAAGGCCCCGATCAGGAACCCGGCGAGGTAGACGGCAACGAAACCGGAGGCGCCGAGCAGCGCGGCGACCCCGTAGGCCATGCCGGCGATCGCCGCGGCCAGGATCGGGTAGAGCCCCTGCACGCCCAGGTCGACGCGCCGCAGCAGCCACACCCCGCCCATGCCGGCGGCCGCCCCCACCGCCACGCCCCCGGCGAGCTGCACCAGGGCGAACAGCGCCCAGGCACCCGGCCCGGCGGGCGTGCCCGTGATGGTGGTCACCAGCCCGATGGTCAGCATCACGGCGATGGGGTCGTTGGCCCCGGACTCGATCCTGAGCACCGCCGACACCCGCCGCGGCAGCGGTGTGGTGCGCATCATGGAGAACACGGCCGCGGCGTCGGTGGAGGCGATCACCGCGCCCACCAGCGCCGCGGTGGCCATGTCGAGGTCGAGCAGCAACCACGCGCCCGCCGCGGTGATGGCGGCGGTCACCAGCACCCCGACGGTGGCCAGGGCGATGCCGGGCACCGCCGCCAGCTTGAGGTCGGTGGTCTTGGTGGTCAGCCCACCCTCGAACAGAATCACCAGCAGCGCGGCGATGCCGAGGTCGCGCACCAGGGAGGTGTCGGACAACGACACCCACCCGAGCCCGTCGTCGCCGACGGCCATCCCCAGCGCCAGGAACAGCAGTGCACCGGGGACCCGGAACCGGCTCCCGGCCTTCGCGGCGAGGGCGGCGGTCAGCACGGCACCGAGCAGCAGGGCGGAGACCAGCAGGATCAGGGGGTCGACGCTGAACTCGAGCTCCACCGGCCCTCCTGCGCTCAGTCGTCGCGCACGTCCTCGTCCACGTCGAACAGCGGCACCGCGCCCGGTCGGCGCGGATCGACCGCCGCACCGGCCCGTGGGGCCGGTCGGCCGAGGTGAGCGTACGCGGCCAGGGTCGCGGTCCGCCCCCGGGGGGTGCGCTGCAGGAGCCCACACCGCAGCAGGAAGGGCTCCACGGCGTCCTCGATGGTGTCGGACTCCTCGGCCACCGCCGTGGCCAGGGTCGTCAGGCCCACGGGCCCGCCTCCGAAGCCGTCCACCAACGCCTCCAGCACCCGGCGGTCGAGGCGGTCGAGGCCGAGCTCGTCGACGTCGAACAGCTCGAGGGCGTGGCGGGCCAGGTCGAGGTCGACGCGCCCCTCCCCCTCCACCTCGGCGACGTCACGGACCCGCCTGAGGAGGCGGTTGGCGATACGGGGGGTCCCGCGGGAGCGGCTGGCGACCTCCAGCGCCGCCTCCGCGTCGACGGGTACCTCGAGCAGCTGCGCGGAGCGGCGCACGATGCGCTCGAGCTCCGGGACCTCGTAGTGCTCGAGGTGAGCGGAGAACCCGAAGCGGTCGCGCAGCGGCGAGGAGATCAGCCCGGTGCGGGTGGTGGCCCCCACCAGGGTGAAACGGGGCAGGTCGAGGCGGATCGAGCGCGCGCCCGGCCCCTTGCCCACCACGATGTCGAGCTGGAAGTCCTCCATCGCCGGGTAGAGGACCTCCTCGACGGTGCGTGGCAGGCGGTGGACCTCGTCGAGGAACAGGACGTCGCCGGGTTCCAGCCCCGTGAGGATCGCCGCGAGGTCACCGGGACGCTCGATGGCCGGGCCCGAGGTGGCCCGGAAGCTCGCGCCGACCTCGGCCGCCACGATCGCCGCCAGCGTGGTCTTGCCGAGCCCCGGAGCACCCGACAGCAGCACGTGGTCGGCGGCCTGACCGCGCTGGCGTGCCCCCACCAGCACCAGCTCGAGCTGGCGTCGGACCCGGTCCTGGCCGATGAACTCCTCCAGGCGGCCGGGCCTGAGGCTCGCATCGACGTGGTCCTCGCCCGGCAGCGCGCCCGTGGCCAGGAGTTCGGCGTCGTCGTGGTGGTCCATCAGGCCGCCGTCCCGCCGAGGTGGCGAAGGGCCGCCCGCAGGCGCGCAGCCGCGTCCCCCGCGCCCTCGCCGGTCGCCTGCAGGGCGGCGGTGACCTCCGCGGCGGAGTAGCCGAGGCCGAGCAGCGCGTCACGGACCTCCTCCTCCACCGCAGGTGCGGGACCGGCGGTCCCGGTCCCGCCGGCCCCGGTGTCCAGACCCGCCGCGCCGGGCACGCTGCCCACCTTGTCCTTGAGCTCCAGTACGAGGCGTTGGGCGACCTTGCGGCCGATGCCGGGTACGGCGGTCAGGGTGTCCTCGTCGCCCCCGGCGATCGCCGTGCGCAGCACGTCGGGACGGTGGGTGGACAGCGCCGCCAACCCCAGGCGCGGCCCGACCCCCGAGGAGGTGAGCAGCAGCTCGAACAGGGTCAGCTCCGCGGCCGAGGTGAACCCGTACAGGGTCATCGCGTCCTCGCGGACCTGCAGCGAGGTGTGGAAGCTGACCTCCTCCCCCCGCGGGGGTACCTCGGCACCTGCGGCGACGTGGACGAGGTAGCCGACGCCGGCGACGTCGACCACCACCGCGGTGGTGGTGCGCTCGAGCACCGTGCCCGTCAACCGTGCGATCATCGTCCGGCCCCCCGCCCCCGGGCCTGGCCGGGCAGCAGCCCACGGGCGGCGAGGTGCGCCTCCCACCCGCCGCGTTGCGAGCGCTGCGCCTCGGCGGCCGCCGCCGCGACACTG
>SKTN01000194.1 GCA_007117945.1 Nitriliruptoraceae bacterium
GTCACGCCACGACCAGTCACGTCATGAGCCCTCGGCTCGTCGCAGCGCGCGTGCACCGGACCACCTCCCGCCGTCCCCTGCCATGCGCACCCCTGCGCGGCACCCCCACGAGGACCGAAGCTCGTATGGCCAACATCGCCTCCCAGATCAAGCGCAACCGGCAGAACGAGACCCGCCGCGACCGCAACCGGCAGGTCCGCTCCAAGCTCAAGACCGAGGTCCGCGCCTTCCGCGCGGCAGCGGCCTCGGGCGACAAGGAGGCCGCGACCACGGCCTACCGCGCGGCCGCCCGCGCCCTCGACAAGGCCGCGAGCAAGGGCATCGTGCACCGCAACACCGCGGCCAACCGCAAGTCCGGGATGGCCAAGCAGCTCGCCGAGCTCTGAGCCGGCCGGGCCGGTGCGCCGGTCCACAGCCCATCCACGGCGCCCCCACGGGGGCGCCGTCGTCGTGGGCCGCGTGGGTGGATGCGGGGCCATGATGCTCGCCCGCGCCGCGGCAAGGGCCTAGGGTCGGTGGTTCCCGACTCGACGATGAGGCGTGGCCCGTGAGCGAGAGCGACCCTGCGGTGACACGGATCCTGGCGGCCCTCTCCGGCCAGGACCACCCACGGGCCCACCTGCTGGGTGACCTCGGTGAGGCCACGCTGCGGCGCGCCCCCGATCACCTGCTCACCCAACCCGTGGACGAGGTCGTCACCCGTCTGAGCCGGTTGCTCGACCGGCTCGACGCCGCCGACCCGGAGCAGCTGGCGATCACCCTGCGCCGCGACCCCGACGCGCCGACCCGCGGGCTGCTCGAGGTCCTGTGGCGCGATCGCCCCTTCCTGCTCTCGACGATCAACGCGCAGCTGGAGTCGGCGGGGGTCGCGGTCCGTGGCACCTTCCACCCGATCATCGGGGTCCAACGCGACGACCAGGGACGCCTGAGCGCGATCCGGCCAGCCCGGGGCGCCAGCTCGCGGATCTCGGCCATCCAGCTCGAGGTGGCCGACCTGCCGCCCGCGGCGGACGGCTCCGCGGGTGGGGACGGCGCGCCCGACCCGCTCCTGGCACCCCTGCGGGCGGCGCTCGAGGACGTGGCCACCGTCACCGATGACCACGCCGGGATGCGGGCCACCATCGAGGCCGGCGCCGCGTCCCTGGCCACCGCCGACGTACGCGACGGCGAGGTGGCGGCGTGGCTGGCCTGGCTGCTCGACGACAACGTCCTGCTGCTCGGCACACAGACCGTCGCCGGTCCGGGCGCGCCCCCGGACGCCGACCACGGCCTCGGTCTGCTCCGCGACCGTGCACGGCGCCACCGCCTCCTGGCCAGGTTGGGCGCGGCGACCCGCTGCGACGACCTCCCGCGTCTCAAGGTGTCACGGACCCGGGAACGCTCCCCCGTGCAGCGTCGCGTCCCGATGGAGGTCTTCGACGTCCAGCTCCCCGACGGCAGCGCCCTGCGCGTGCTCGCGCTGATGACGCGCAAGGGCATCGCGGAGCCCGTGCGGACCACCCCCGTGCTCCGCCGCCGCGTACAGCGGACCCTGGAGCTCGAGGACGTCGTCGACGGCTCCCACGACGCCATCACCATCATCACCCTCGCCCACGCGCTGCCGAAGGACGAACTGCTCCGGGCGACCCAGCTGCGCACCCGGGAGCTGCTCCTCGGGCTCCTCCAGGCGGAACAGCACCGGCAGGTCACCGCCTTCGTGAACCCGCACCGACCGAGCGGCACCGTCTCCGTGGTGCTGGCCCTGCCACGCGAGCGGTGGCAGCCGGAGCTGGCCCGACGCCTGCGCAGCGAGCTGCTCCAACGCTTCGATGCCAGCCGGGCGGAGGTGGACACCGCCACCGACCTGCAGCGCGACGCCGTCGTGCGTTTCCTCCTCGAGCTGCGGGCCCCCGACGACCCCGAGACCTTCTCCGAACGGCTCCCGGCGGCGACCCAGGGCCTCAGCGACGACCTCGCCGCCCTCGTCCGGCCCTGGGAGGAGTCCCTGCTCCACGAGCTCGCCGCACGGACCGACAGCGGTACCGCGTCCTCGCTCGCGCGGCGGATCGTGGGCCGGCTACCGCTGAGCTACCGCGACGTCACCGATCCGGAGCAGGCCGTCATCGACGTGCTGCTGCTCTCCCGGGCCATCGACACCGATCAGGAGCTGCTGGTCGCGCTCCGCAACGCTCCCGAGGACAGCTCGGCACCCGTGCGGCTGCTGGCCGCCAAGAGCGGGGACACCCTCGAGCTGTCCGCCTTCCTGCCCACCCTGGAGAGCCTCGGGCTGACGATCGTGGACGAGGTTCCCCACGAGCTGCAGGGCCCCGAGGGACCGGACGCCACCCTCCACGACTTCGGGGTACGCGCACCCTCCCTGGACGCCGTCGCCGACGGTGCCCGCATCGCCGACGCGATCCTGGCCGCCTGGCGCGGCCACCTGGAGGTGGACCCGCTCAACCAGCTGATCGTGGTGGCGGGCCTCGACTGGCACGACATCTCGATCCTGCGCGCCTTCCGGCGCCTACGGCGCCAGCTCGGGACGGCCTACACCCCCGCCTACGTGGACACGATCCTGACCTCCCACCCGGACACCGTGCGCGCCCTGGTGGACCACATCCACGCCCGCTTCGATCCGGACAGGGCCCCCGATCCCGCGGCGGAGGCGGCGACCCGGGCCACGGTCCTCGAACACCTGGACCGACTGCAACGCCTCGACCACGACCGCATCCTCCGCCGGCTGCTGGAGCTGGTCGACGCCACCCTGCGCACCAACGCCTTCCGGATGGACGCCCGCGCTGACGACACCGGCGAGCCCTACATCGCCCTGAAGATCGACCCCTCGCGCATCAGCGACGCGCCCGAGCCACGCCCCTACCGCGAGATCTTCGTGCACTCGCCCCGGGTGGAGGGCGTCCACCTGCGCAGCGGCGAGGTGTCCCGCGGGGGCCTGCGCTGGTCGGACCGCCGCGACGACGTCCGCAGCGAGGTGCTCGACCTGGTCAAGGCACAGGTGCTCAAGAACGCGGTGATCGTCCCCTCGGGGGCCAAGGGCGGGTTCGTGCTGACCCGCGAACCCGAGGACCCCACCGCGGCCGCGGCCGAGGCCCGCCGCCAGTACGTCACCTTCATCCGGGGGCTCCTGGACGTCACCGACGACCTCGAGGGCGACCGCGTGGTCCCACCACCGGGCGTGGTCCGCCACGACGGTGATGACCCCTACCTCGTCGTCGCCGCGGACCGTGGTACGGCGACCTTCTCCGACACCGCCAACGCCGTCGCTGCCCGGACCGGCTTCTGGCTCGACGACGCCTTCGCCTCGGGAGGCCGGCACGGCTACGACCACAAGCGCTACGGGGTCACCGCGAAGGGGGCCTGGGTCGCGGTCACCAACCACTTCCGGGAGCTCGGGATCAACATCGCCACCGAGCCCGTGACGGTCGCCGGGATCGGTGACATGTCCGGAGACGTGTTCGGTAACGGGCTGCTCCGCTCCCGCAGCGTGCGGCTGGTCGCCGCCTTCGACCACCGGCACGTGTTCCTCGACCCCGACCCCGACCCGGAGGCGAGCTACACCGAACGGGCACGGTTGTTCGAGCTGCCCGGCTCGTGCTGGGACGACTACGACCGGGCTGCGCTGTCCGAGGGCGCGATGATCGTCTCCCGCAACGCCAAGCGCATCGCGCTGACCGAACAGGTCCGTGACCTGCTGCGCGTCGACGCGCAGGAGCTGACCCCGCCGGAGCTGATCCGCGCGGTGCTGCGCGCCCCCGTCGACCTGCTGTTCGCCGGGGGCATCGGGACCTACCTGCGCGCCAGCACGGAGCCCGACAGCGAGCTCGGCGACCGGGCGAACGCCGACGTCCGCGTGGAGGCCAGCACGGTGCGCGCCCGGGTGGTCGGCGAGGGGGCGAACCTGGCCCTGACCCAGCGCGCCCGCATCGAGCTGGCCCGGCGGGGCACCCTGCTCAACCAGGACGCGATCGACAACGCCGCGGGGGTCGCCACCTCGGACCAGGAGGTGAACCTCAAGATCCTGCTGCGCGCCGCCGAGGAGCGCGGCCTGCTCACCCGCGCCCAGCGCAACGACCTCCTCGAGGAGCTCGCCGACGAGGTGGTCGAACGCGCCCTCGGCGTGGTGGCCGCCAGCTCACGGGCGATCTCGCGCGAGGTGGACCGCAGCAGCCGGAACCAGGAGGCCTACGACGTGCTCCTGCGCCGCCTCGAGGACGGTGCCGATCTCGATCGCGTCGCCGAGGTGCTGCCCACCAGCGAGGAGCTCACCAGCCGTGCCGGCTCCGGGGCGGGGCTGAGCCGACCCGAACTGGCCACCCTGATGGCCTGGGCGAAGCGTGAGCTCAAGGAGGCCCTCCTCGCCTCACCCCTGCCGGACCACCCCCTGTGCCGTCCCGCCCTGGAACGGTCGCTGCCACCCACGGCGGTGGCGCGGTTCGGTGACCTGCTCGACGGGCACCGGCTGCGTCGCGAGCTGATCACCACGGTGCTGACCAACGAACTGGTGGACCGGCTCGGGGTCACCGCGGTGTCACGCCTGGCCGGGGAGGCCGGGGTCGAGCTGACCGACGCCGCGGCAGCCCTGCAGGCGGCGATCCACATCGTCGACGCCGGGCGCTGGTGGTCGCGCCTGGACGAGCTGACCGACGCCCACGACCCGGCGCGGCTGCGGGAGCTGGAGCTGCCGCTGGAGGAGCTGGTGCTCACCCTGGCCCGGATCCTGCTCACCGACCCGACGGCGCCCGACCCCCTCGAGGCCGCGGAGGAGCAACGGGCAACGGCGACGCGGCTGCTCGAAGGGCTCCACGGGCTCGGTACCACGGGGCAGCGCCAGGCACGCAACGCCCACGTGCGCTGGCTCCTGGACGACCTCGTGGAGCCGGACCTCACCCACCTGCTGGCGGACGCGCGCGACCTCGCCCTGGTCCCCGACGTGGTGGCGGTCAGGTCCCTGCTGCCCGCCGATCCCGGGGAACTCAGGATCGCCGATGCGCTGCTGCGCCTGTCGGAGCGGCTGGGGATCGACCGCCTGGAGGAGGCCCTTCGACGGGTGGACGCGCGCAGCGGGTGGGCACGTCGGGAACGCCTGGGCCTGGCCATGGACCTCCGACGCGCCCGCCGCAGCGCAGCGGTGCTCACCCTGCAGCCCCTGGCCGCCCGTGCACCGGAGGGCACGGGTGCGGCGGCCGCCGGAGCGACCGCCGGTCGGGGGTTCGCCGCCACGGGGGACGGCACCGAGGTGGCACAGGTCTCCGCCCTGGTGGACACCTTCCTGGCCGCCCGCCGCGCCCACCTGGAGCGCACCCGCGAGACCGTGGCAGCGGCGGAGGCCGCGGACACCGGCAGCCTGGACGCACTGGGTGTGGCGGCCCGAGCCGTCCGTGAGACGATCGAGCGCCGCCCCCGGGTCAGCCGCGACGCAGCGCCAGGGGGTTGAAGGGCGCCCCGACCTCACGCGGGGTCGCCAGCTCCAGCACCGCCACCTCGAGGACCAGCGCGTCGGGCAGCTCGGAACCCTTGAGCTGCAGGTCGAGGGTCGCGAGCCGGTCATGGGCCCAGGCCAGCTCCCCCGGCCCGAAGGCGCGGGCCTGGGCCTGGGCCTCCTCGGCACGGACCTTGGAGCGCAACCCGAGCTCCTTGGGCGCCGCACCGGAGCGCAGCTGCAGGAGCTGACGGACCCGGTAGGTCAGGGCCCCGGCGATCGCCAGGGGCGCCTCTCCCGCACCGAGCGCACCGCTGAGGGCGACCAGCGCGGCCCGGGGGTCGCGGGCGGCCACGGCGTCCGCCACGGCGAACCCGGAGGCGCGCCCATGGCCGGTGAGGACCGACTCGACCTGTTCCCCGGTGAGCACGGGGACGTCCGCGTGGGTGGCGCAGACCGAGCCGACCTGTGAGGCGATCGTCGCCGGCTCGGTCCCGGCATGGAGACGGACCGCGGCGATCGCCGTGGCATCGGCCTTGCGGCCCAGCCGACGGAACTCCTCACCGACGATGCGGTCCCAGCTGCGGTCCTCCCACTCCGGGGGGCGCTTGACGTCGACCCGTTCCCCGCCGGTCTTCACCAGCCGCGCGATGCGCTGCACCTTGGCGGTGCCTCGGGCCACCAGCACCAGGTGCGCGTCGGGTGAGGGGGCCTCCAGGTAGCGCTCCAGCTCATCCTTGAGGGGGTCGGTCACGGCCTCGACCCCGCGCAGCACGATGCAGGTCCGTCCCCCGAACAGCGAGGTGGTCCGCAGCTCCGGAAGCTGGTCCAGCTCGGCGACGTCGAAACGGTCGACGACGAGCTCCGGGTCCTCGCGTTCCAGGCCGGCCAGCCGCCGATCGACCTCCCGCGCCAAGAGGAGGTCGTCGTCACCGGCGAGCAGCAGGATGGACACCTCGGCAGCCTACTGGTCGCCGGTGACGGGACCACCCGGCGCCGCGCGGCGCCCCCACGTAGGGCTCATCCGCCGGGATGCGAGCTCCCGGGCGGTGGCGGTGTGCCCGGCGCCTGGGGCGGTGGACCACCCGGTGCGCCCTCTTGCGGGGGCCCCTGGGGTGCGGTGCGCGGACCGCCCTGGTAGCCGCCGTAGCCCCCTCCGGGGGCGCTCCCGGGCCCACCCGCCGCCGCGGGTGCGCGCTCCAACTGCTGGGCCATGCGCTGCAGGGCCGAGTGGATCCGGAACAGCACGATGAGGAGCTCGGCATACACCCGTACCGCGATCGGTCCCAGGAGCACCACCGCGAGCCCGACCGGCACGTTCTCGGTGATCATCAGCACGACACCGCCGCCGATCGCGGCCAGCACGCCGAGCCAGAAGAGCAGCTGGATCAGCACCGGTGTGACCATGCGACGGAACCGCAGGAACTCGCCCATCGTGACCTCCTCCCGCATCGTTGCCCTGCGCGACCGGGGACCGGCGCACGCCGGCCACCCCCTGCGCTGCTGCCCCGAGCACCGCAGGGCGGCGGACCGTAACGGGCAGCGCCAGCGGCGGTTGCCGTCCACCACCTCTCCCGGGACCGGCCGAGGGCAGCCGCCGCGGAGTCGGCACCTCGACGGTGACGGTCCCCTCCAGGTCCGTGCGCCGGACCTCGGCCCCCAGCGTGTCGAGGGCCCGCAGGGTCTCGTCGTGGGGGTGGCCGTGCCGGTTGTCACGCCCGGCGCTGATGATGGCCACCTCGGGGTCGACCTGGGCGAGGAACGCGGGGTCGGTGGTCCCGGCGCCGTGGTGGGGCACGGCGAGCACCTCGGCGTCGAGCCGGCCGGGCACGGTGGCGAGCAGGTCGGCCTGCGCCTCGGCCTCGATGTCACCGGTGAGCAGCACCCGGGCACCACGGTGCTCGATGCGCAGCACCGTGGAGGACTCGTTCAGCTCGCTGCGTGCCCAACGGTAGGGCCGGCCCGGCGGAGGGTGGAGCACCTCGATGTCCACATCGCCCACGCGCAGCCGCTCGCCGCGGTGCACCACCCGGACGGGCACGCCCCGTTCCCGGGCGTGCTCGAGGGCGTCGGCTGCCGCCGGCAGCTCGGTCGGGACCGGGTTCCACCACAGGGCGCCGACGGACCGGCTCGCCAGCACGGCCGGCACCCCGCCGACATGGTCGAGGTGGGGGTGGCGGACCACGACGAGGTCGAGGTGGCGCCGGCCGTGACGGGCGAGCCAGCGGTGGGCAGCATCGTCCTCACCGGCGTCGACGAGGATGCGGGCACCCGGCGACTCCACCAGGTAGGCATCGCCCTGCCCGACGTCGATCGCCGTGACCCGCAGGCCCGTCGGGCGCAGCCCACCGGTCAGCGGATCGAGCGCCACGACCAGTAGTGCCAGCACGCCGGCGGTCGCCGCCACCGGGCGCAGGCGACTGCCCCGGGCCGACAGGCCCCACCCCACCGCGGCGACCACCACGAGCACCGTCGCCGGACGGGCGAGCTCCACCCGCCAACCCACCTCGGCGAGACCGTTGGCCGCCCTCAGGACGACCGCTGCACCGGGTCCGGCCAGCGCGAAGACGACGGCCGCGAGCTCGACGCTGACCACGGCCAGTGCCGTGGCGGTGAAGGACAGCGTCGCCGCCACGATGGCGGCCGGCACCGCCACGAGGTTGGCGGGGACGCTGGCCAGGGACAGCTCCCCGAAGGTGAGCAGCAGGGCCGGGAGGACGGCGATCTGCGCGCCGAGGGTGACCGAGAGCAGGGTCCTGAGGCGCTGCGGGAGCCGGGGCGGGAGCCGCTCGCGGAGGGCGGGGGCGAGCACCAGGACCCCACCGGTCGCCGTCGCCGACAACAGCAGGCCGAGGGATCCCGCCAGGCGCGGATCGAGGAGCACCAGCAGCAGCACCGCCACGCACAGCGCGTGTCGTGCGTCGCGGAGCTGACCGCGGGTCGCAGCCAGGAGCAACAGCAGGGCCATGGTGCCGGCACGCAGCACGCTGGGCTCGAAACGGGTCAGGAAGGCGAACCAGGGCACCACGGCCGCCACGGCGATCCGCCGGCTGACCGCGCCGAGCCGGAGCACGGCCGACACGCCGAGCACACCTGCGATCACGATCGCGACGTTGGTGCCGGAGACGGCGGTGAGGTGCGTCAGCGAGGTCGCCTGCATCGCCTCGCGGTCGCTGAGGGGCAGGAGCCGGGTGTCACCCGTGACGAAGCCGACGAGCAGGCCTCCATGCCGGTCATCGA
>SKTN01000325.1 GCA_007117945.1 Nitriliruptoraceae bacterium
CAGCCCAGCTATCGACCACGCCAGCTCCAGCGGGCGGTGACGACCACCCGCGCCGCACCCGCCGCAGGGCTCAGCGGCCGGGGAAGCGGGGGCTGCGGCGCGCCCGGGCGGCGGCCAACCCCTCGCGCAGATCGTCGGTGCCGTAGCTGACGGCCTGGGCCGCCGCCTCCAGATCGAGGGCGGAGGCCTGATCGAGCTGCGGGCTCAGCCGCAGCGTGCGTTTGAGCTGGCGGACGACCACGGGTGAGGCCGTGGCGATCTGCGCGGCGAGCTCCCGGGCACGGGTCGTGACCTCGCTCGCGGTGACGGCCTCCAGGGCGAGGCCCTGGGCCGCGGCGGTGCCGCCGTCGACCAGCGCGCCGGTGTACAGCCAGGCCGCGGCACGTTCCGCACCCAGCAGGCGGGGCAGGAACCACGTCCCCGCCATCCCGGGGTGCAGGCCCAGCTGGGAGAAGTTCAGGCCGACCTTCGCCTCGGTCGCGAGGATGCGGATGTCGGCCGCCAGGGCCACGCACAGGCCGGCACCGACGGCGTTCCCGTTGACGGCGGCGATGACCGGCACGGGCAGCCGGCCGACGCTGAGGAACCGGTCGTAGAAGCTGCGCATCGTCGCCGTGGCGTCGAAGGCCTCCTCGCGCGACCTGCGGGCGAGGTCCTCGAGCATGTCGAGATCGCCGCCGGCGGAGAAGGCCGGCGGCGTGCCGGTGAGCACCACCACCCGCAGCTGCTGATCCTCGGCGAGCTCCTGGCAGCGGGCGGCCAGCTCGCTGCCCATCGCCGAGGTCATCGCGTTGCGGCGATCGGGGTCGTCGATGGTCAGCGTGGCGACGCCGTGCTCGTCGCGTTCGAGCAGCACACCCACCAGGGACCTCCCCACGACCTCGATCGGGCAGCCTACTGCGAGGACCCTGCCGTCCCTGCGCCGCCGCCGACGGTCTCCCGCTGCCGCCGCTGCTTCTCGGCGTACATCGCCGCGTCCGCCGCATCGAGCAGCTCGTCCATCGGGCCAGCCGCGGTGGCGGTGACCACGCCGATGCTGGCACCCACGCTGACCGTGGTATCGGCCTCCACGGGCACGGGGCGTTCGATCCGGTCGGTGAGCCGGCGGGCGACCTGGTCCGCCGCCGTGGCGTCGGTGCGGGGCAGGGCGACCACGAACTCGTCACCACCGAAGCGGGCCGCGACGTCCTGGTCACGGACCTGCGCGGTGATGCGCTCGGCGACCGCGAGGAGCAGTTCATCGCCCGTGGCGTGCCCGTAGGTGTCGTTGACGGGTTTGAACCCGTCGAGGTCGATGAACAGCAGGCTCAGCGGCAGCTCGTCGCGGAGCTCCTCGAGCCCCTCGTCCAGTCCCCGGCGGTTGCGCAGACCCGTCAGCGGGTCCGTCGCGGCGTCGACCGCGCTGCGCTGCTGGGCCTGGAACATCGCCGTGACGTCCGTGGCGCTGATCACGGCTCCGCCCGCCTGGACGGGCAGGCTGCTGATGCGCACCTGCCACCAGCGTGTGCGGGTACCGGGGCTGCGGTGGTCGATCACCCGGGCCTTGTCCCGGGGGGCGAGCAGGTACTCCCGGACCGCAGCGACGATCCTGGCGGCAGAGTCGGCCGCAGGGTCCGATCCCGGGGTCGTGGGGGCCGTCCACTCCGCCAGGGCGGTGCCCACGGGGAGACCGATCAGGGGGTCACCCTGTGGGCCGTCCCGCCACGCCGGGTTGGCGTGCACGATGCGTCCGCCATCGTCCACCACCGCCGTGGGGCTGTCGATCGTGTCGATCACCGTGCGTGCGAACAGTTCCCGGTCCCGGAGCGCCGCGGTGGCCTCGATCTCCGCGGTCACGTCCTCCAGCGCCACCACGCACCCCAGCGTCGTGTCCTCCCCGGGTCGCAGCGCCCCCACGTGTGCCCGCAGCGCGCGGTCGCCGACGCGCACGACGCGCACGGGTTCATCGACGTCGCCCTGGCCGTTGCCCCGTGTCAGCAGCGCGACCACCGCGGTCAGCCAGGCCTGGTCGTCGGCGGCCAGGGACCCACGCCAGCCCGCGCCGAGCAGCTCCTCGTAGCCGGCGCCGAGCAGCAGGCAGGCCCGCTCGTTGGCGTAGACCAGGCCGGCGTCCGCGCCGAGGTGGAGCACGCCGTACGGGGACGCGGCCAACAGGTCGTCGATGCGCGTGGAGACGTCACGCTTGATCGCGACCAGGTGGGTGATGTCCCCGTCCGCGTCGCGCACGGGGGAGATCGTCATCCGGTCGGTGTAGAGCTCGCCGTCCTTGCGGCGGTTGATCAGCTCACCCTCCCAGGTGCGGCCCGAGAGGACGGTCTGCCACAGGCCGGCGTAGAAGGTGGGGTCGTGCTGGCCGGAGCTGAGCAGACGCGGTGTCCCGCCCACCGCCTCGTCGTAGCTGTAGCCGGTGACCACGGTGAACGCCTCGTTGACGTGGCGGATCACCCCGTCGGTGTCGGTGATGACCACCATGGCATCGGCCGCGTCCAGCGCGGCGATCGCCAGGGCCTGATCGAGGTCCTCACGGCGCCGCCGGGGGAAGGGCTGGCTGGGGTCGTTCACCGGGACCTCGCTCGCTGGAGGATGCGGACAGCGGTCCCCCGGCGCGCTGGCACCACGGCGTGGGACGTGCCGCCGCTGAGGGTGACCACGCCCCGGCCCGGTGCAGGCGCACTCCTAGCAGGCGTCGCGGGGTGGTGGCCAGGGGCCAACGGCGGTGCGTCCCGGGGGCAGGACCGTCCGGATGGACACCGTCGTGACCCGCCCGGTACCGTTGGCGAAGAGCAACGGCGCTCGCGATCCCCGGATCCGCGGGCGCCGTTCGTGCGTCCGACCGGGATCCGTGACTGCGCGGCCGCCTCGAGCCAGCGTCCGCGCTCCCCGTCCCGGTCCGTCGAGCTGTTCGGCGTGACCCTGAGCCGTCGGAGGCACCGGTGACCGAGCACGCGCGCACGCTGCCAGCACCCCGAGCATCGACCCTGGGGTTCGACCCCGCCGCCGAGCGTGACGCCTGTGGGATCGGCTTCGTCGCCCACGTGGACGGCCAGCCTCGTCGCAGCATCGTGGAGATGGCCCTGCGCGGGCTGTGCGGCGTCAGGCACCGCGGTGCCGTCGCCGCCGACGCGCGATCCGGTGACGGAGCGGGGGTGCTCACCCAGATCCCCCGCCAGCTCGCAGCGCAGTGGGCGCAGCAGCTCGGCGCGGCGGCGGTGGACCCCGCCCGCACGGGGCTGGCGATGCTGTTCCTGCAGGCCGGGGAGGACCAGGCTGCGCAGCAGGCACGCGCGCGGGCCCAGGAGGCCTTCGCTCAGGCGTGCGCCGCGGAGGGCGTGGAGCTGGTGGGCTTCCGCGAGGTCCCCACGGTGCCTCAGGCCATCGGCGAGATGGCGCTCGCGGCCCAGCCGGCGCTGGTCCAGGCGGTGCTGCTGCGCCCCGAGGGCGCGGACGATCCCGAGGCGGAGCGGGCGGCCTACCGCGTCCGCCGGCGGGCCCGCAAGGCCTGCGAGGCGGCCGAGGTGCGCTTCTACGCCGCGAGCTGCTCCTTCCTCACCGTCACCTACAAGGCGATGGCCGACGCCGACCAGCTCGACGCCTTCTACCCCGACCTCGGCGACGAGCGGTTCGTCTCCGCCCTGGCGATCTTCCACTCGCGCTTCTCCACCAACACCGCCCCCTCGTGGGAACGGGCCCAGCCCTTCCGCACCCTGTGCCACAACGGTGAGATCAACACCATCGATGGCAACCTGAACCTGATGCGCGCCCGGGAGGGGCAGTTCGTCCCCGGGCAGCTCTCGGTGGACGGCGTCGATTGGGCCGCGCCCGAGCTGCTGCCGCCGGTGATCGACCACGACCAGTCGGACTCGGCCAAGCTGGACGCCGCCCTCGAGCTGTTGGTGCTCGGTGGCCGGGACCTGCGGCACGCCCAGGCGATGCTGGTGCCCCAGGTCTGGGAGGGTGCCCGCGACCTCGAGCCCGCCGTCCGTGACTTCTACCGCTACCACTCCTGTCTCGTGGAGCCGTGGGACGGCCCCGCCGGCCTGATCTTCACCGACGGCAGGCGGGTGGCCGCCGGTCTCGACCGCAACGGCCTGCGTCCCCTGCGCTACCACGTGTGCGAGGACGGCACCGTCGTGGCCTCCTCCGAGGTGGGCGCGGTCACCACCTCCCTGCCCACCGACGACCCCGACCACCACGGGCGGGTCCGTCGCGAGCGGCTCGGCCCCGGCCAGATGCTGTGCGTGGATCCCACCGAGGGCGGGCTGCAGGAGGACCGGGAGATCAAGCTGCGCCTCGGGGCGAACGCGCCCTACGGCCGCTGGCTCGGCGAGCACCTCATCCCGATGCGTGCCGGCCAGCCCGTCGAGGGGGTCCCCGGGGACCTGGTGCAGCGCCAGTTGGCCTTCGGCATCACCAAGGAGGAGATCATCTCGATCCTGCGGCCGATGGCCACGCAGGGTCGGGAGACCACCTCCTCGATGGGTGACGACACCCCGATCGAGGCGCTCAGCCACGTGCGCCGGCCGGTGTCGCACTTCCTCAAGCAGCGCTTCGCCCAGGTCACCAACCCGCCCATCGACCACTACCGCGAGTCCGAGGTGATGAGCCTGCGCACCCTGCTGGGACCGCGGGCCTCGATCCTGACCGAGACACCGCAGGCGGCGGAACTGGTCGAGCTCGGGTCCTTCTTCCTCTACCCCGAGGGCCTGCAACGCATCGTGCTGTCGCCGGACCTGCCCTTCGCCGTCCAGGCCGTCGACGCCACCTTCGCCGTCACCGACGGGCCCGAAGGTCTGGCCGCGGCACTGGAGCGCCTCGGTGACGAGGCCGTCGCGCACGTGCGCGACGGTGCCGGTGTGGTGGTGGTCTCCGACGTCGGCGTCGACGCCGACCGTGTCCGGGTCCCGATCCTGCTGGCCATCGGTGCGGTTCACCAGCGTCTGCTGCGGGAGAACCTGCGGACCTCGACCTCGCTGGTCGCGGAGACCGACGAGGCGCGAGAGACCCACGACGCGGCGACCCTGCTGGGTTACGGCGCCGACGCGATCGTGCCCCGGCTGGTGCTGCAGACGATCGCCGACCTCGCCGACGAGGGCCGTATCGGTGGCGACAACCCCTCCGCCTCCATCGCCCAGGAGCGCTACCGCAACGCCCTCGAGGACGGCGTGCTGAAGATCATGTCCAAGATGGGCATCAGCGTCCTGGACAGCTACCGCTCGGCGCAGATCTTCGAGTGCCTCGGCCTCGGCCCGGACGTGATCGACACCTGCTTCACCGGGACCACCTCGACGCTCGGTGGGCTCACCCTCGCCGACCTCGGCGCGGAGGTGCTGGCCCAGCATGCGGAGGCCTTCCCCGCCCCGGACGAGGACGGCGAGGTCGCGCTGCCCAACCTGTCGAGCCCCGGCATCATCAAGTGGCGCAAGGGCGGCGAGTTCCACGACATGTCCAAGCCCGTGGTCGACGCCCTGCACGACACCCTGGGCCTCGGGCGCACCGCCTCCACCGAGCCCTTCCGGCTCGACGGCGTCGGGGTCGGCACCGAGGTGGACGGCACCACCGCGGCCCTGCTGCGCACCGCGGCCGACCAGGGCCGCACCGACCTCTACGCCCACTTCAGCCGCACGGTGCGTTCCCGTCCGCCGGCCTACCCCCGGGACTTCCTGGCGCCCCTCGGCACGGGGACACCGGTGCCCCTGGAGGAGGTCGAACCCGTCGCGGCCATCACCGCGCGTTTCTCCACGGGCGCGATGTCCCACGGTGCGCTGTCGGCCGAGGCCCATGAGACCCTCGCGGCGGCGCTGAACATGATCGGTGGCCGTGCCAACTCCGGCGAGGGCGGCGAGGACCCGGCGCGCTTCCGCACCCGCTGGAGCGGGCTCGACCTCGACTGCCGCATCAAGCAGGTGGCCTCGGGACGCTTCGGGGTCACCCCGGAGTACCTGGCCAACGCCCACATGCTCCAGATCAAGATCGCCCAGGGCTCCAAGCCCGGTGAGGGCGGCCAGATCCCTGGGCACAAGGTCACCGATGAGATCGCCCGGCTGCGCCATACCACGCCCGGTGTGACCCTGATCAGCCCGCCGCCGCACCACGACATCTACTCCATCGAGGACCTCGCCCAGCTGATCTTCGACCTCAAGCAGGTCAACCCCGAGGCGGAGGTCGACGTCAAGCTGGTGGCGGAGGCCGGGATCGGCACTGTCGCGGCGGGGGTGGTCAAGGCCCTGGCGGACTCGATCCACATCTCCGGCAACGACGGCGGCACGGGCGCCTCACCGCTGTCCTCGATCCAGCACGCCGGCCTGCCCTGGGAGCTCGGCCTGGCCGAGGTGCAGCAGCGCCTGCGCGAGAACCGGCTCCGGGGACGGGTGAAGCTGCGGGTCGACGGCGGGTTCAAGACCGGTCACGACATCCTGCTGGCCGCCCTGCTCGGCGCCGACGAGTACTCCTTCGGTACCGCGGCGCTGTTCGCCGAGGGGTGCATCATGGCGCGGGCCTGTCACCGCGACACCTGCCCCGTGGGCATCGCGACGCAGCGCCGCGACCTGCGCGACAAGTTCGCGGGGACCCCGGAGATGGTGGCGGCCTACCTCACCATGGTCGCCGAGGAGGTCCGTGGTCTGCTCGCCGAGCTCGGCCACCGCAGCCTCGACGAGGTGATCGGCCGGGTGGACCTGCTGGAGCGCAAGGCCGACCTCACGGGCAAGGCCGAACGCATCGACGTGTCCCCCCTGCTGGTCGACCCCGGCGTGGGCGAGCGTCGCTTCACCGGCAGGGTGGCGATCCAGGACCCTCGTAGCGAGCTCGGTGACCGGGTGTTCGCCGACGCGCTGGAGACCATCTTCCTCGGCGGGATCACGGAGTTCACCTACGCGATCTCCAACGCCGACCGCACCATCGGCGCCCGCATCGGGGGCGCCGTCGGGCTCGAGTTCGGTGAGGAGGACCCACCCGGTCTCGCCCGGCTGCGCTTCAGCGGCGCGGCGGGGCAGTCCTTCGGCGCCTTCACCAGCCGCGGGGTGGAACTGGTCCTCGACGGGGAGGCCAACGACTACGTCGGCAAGGGTCTCGGTGGCGGACGGATCGTCATCCGGGCACCCGAGGACGACGCGGGGGACCCCGTGCTGGTGGGCAACACCGTCCTCTACGGTGCCACCGCCGGGCAGCTCTTCGTCGCGGGTCGTGCCGGGGAGCGCTTCGCGGTGCGCAACTCCGGTGCCACCGCGGTGGTGGAGGGCACGGGTGATCACGCCTGCGAGTACATGACCGGCGGCACCGTCGTCGTGCTGGGCCCCACCGGCCACAACATCGGTGCCGGCATGAGCGGGGGGGAGTGCATCGTCCACGACCCCCGCGGCGAGGTACTGGCGCGGGTCAACCGCCAGCTCGTGGAGGCCCGACGGCCCGATGGCGGGCAGCTGGAGCGGGTCCGGGCCCTGGTCGAGGAGCACGCCACCGTCACCGGCTCGCCCCGGGCGCGGCGCCTGCTGTCGGAGTGGGAGGCCACCTCCGAGCACCTGTGGCGGATCGCTCCGAAGACCGAGATGGACCGCGTCGCCTCCGCGGAGACCGCCGGCACCAAGGCGGACTGAGGGGCCCGACGGCGGCCGGTCGCTCTGCGAGCCGGCCGCCGTCGGCACCCACCAGGCCCGAGCGTGCGCTCATCGCGCCGTGGACGGTGGCCGTACGGGTGGTACGGGGGGCCCCGCCGGGTGAGGTGGCTATCCTCCGCTGCCGCCCGCTCCCCTGTCGCCGTGCCCCGTAGGCCCACCGTGCTCCCCGATCCCCGTCGCGCCCTCGGCGTCGTCGTCCTCGCGCTCGTGGCCGGTGTACTCATCGGCCTCGGCTCGAGCGATCGCGCCGCTGCCCAGAGTCTCGAGGACATCGAGTCGGAGCTCTCCGAGACCCGCGAGGAACGCGCCGCGGTGCAGGAACGCATCGACGCCGCGACCCGGGCCTACGAGGAGCTCGTCGACCGGATCGCCCAGCTCGAGACCGACCGTGAGGAGCTCACGGAGGAGGTCGACCGGTTGGGTGGCGAGCTGGCGGACCTCGACGAGGTGGTCTCCGAGCGCCTGCGGGCGGTCTTCAAGCACGGTTCCAACATCGACCCGCTGTCGGTGTTCCTCGCCAGCGATGACCCGCAGGTCGCCCTCAGCCGGGCGGAGACGGTGCAGCGCGCCGTCGCCTCGGACCGTGGGCGCAGCGAGGACCTGGTGGCCGCCCAGGACCGCTTCGACGCCGCCCAGGAGCGCCTGGAGGCGCACCAGGACGAGCTCGACGACGCCCGCGCATCCCAGGTCGAGGCCCGTGAGGAGCTGCAGGCCAGCTACGAGGCGCTCGGGAGCCGGGTCAGCGACCTGGAGGAGGACCGTCGTCAGGAGCAGGCCCGCATCGAGGAGGAGCGACGGGAGCAGGAGCGCCAGCGGCGCCTCGAGGAGCAGCGGCAGGCGCGGGAGGAGGCCGCGGCCCAGGAGCGGCAGGCGCAGCAGGAGGAGGCCGCCGCACCGCAACAGCAGGACACCTCGGGCGGCGCCAGCTCCTCGGAGTCCACCTCATCACCGGCACCGACCTCCAGTTCCGGGATGGCCTGCCCCCTCGACCAGCCCCGGTCCTTCATCGACTCCTGGGGTCACGCCCGCTCCGGTGGTCGCGC
>SKTN01000045.1 GCA_007117945.1 Nitriliruptoraceae bacterium
CTTGTTATGGTGAAAACCCTTATCATCGGATGGAATGGCAGTATAAAGAGGTTTACAAGTGCGATCAGGGCAAAGCCCTGCCACTGCGTGATCGGCATCAACTAAAACTTTTATCGGAATGCCCCAATTGTGGTGCTAGGTTTAAGATTCCTGCTCTTTGGGTTGATGGTTGGTGTCACAGATGTTTTACTCCTTTTGCTGAGATGATTCAAAAAGTATAAATTAACCTCATTTTATGTGTTTTCTTATACTACTTTGTTTTTCTCTCATTTTCTCGATTTTAGAGCCATAGTTTTTTGCACTACAAGAGTGGGGTGCGGAAGATCAGATAAACTACAATAATCAATCATTTGTCCATAATAAAATAGCCTGAGTGCGATCGCTCACATTCAGCTTTTGAATCATAGTATGGGTATGCACCCTTACAGTACCGGGGGTTATATAAAGAATTTGAGCAATTTCCTGATTAGACTTACCCTCTGCCATTAATTCTAAAATTTCCTTTTCCCTTTTGGTGAGAATATCTAAAACCGAACTATTACGGCTAGGAGGAGAAACGAAAGCTGATTTAATTTTTTCGGTGGCGGTAGAATCCCACCATGAAGCGCCCGCTGCCACAGAGCGAATAGCTAAAATCAAATTTTCAGCAGGAATACCCTTTAAACAGTAACCCTGAATACCTGTCTCAATTAAACGATTAATTAAGGAGGTTTCAGAGCGAGATGTCAGAGCCAAGATAGGTAAATCGGGATGATTGACTCGAATTTGTTGACAGGCTTCTAAGCCACTCATACGGGGTAATCCAATATCTAATAAAACTAAATCCAAAGGATGGCGATTAGTTAGATTAACGGCAGTTTCACCATCTTCAGCTTCTGCCACAATTTGCAAATCCGCTTCTTGTTGCAGTCGTATGGAAAGCCCGAGACGAAACAATTCATCGTCTTCTACTAAAAGAATTTTTAACATATAGTCCTAAAGGTAACAACTTAATTAGTTTAGGGGATTGAAAAAAATTAATCTCGATAATTAGGTAAAGAGAAACTAAACTCCGCCCCCCTTGGTACAAGATTTTTTGCCCAAATTCTGCCCCCATGAGCCTCGATAATTTGACGAGATAGATATAAGCCCAATCCAGTACCCTTGGCTTGGCGATCGCTGTTAGACTGATAAAAACGCTCAAATAGATGGGGTAAATCATCTATTTTTATTCCTGAGCCATAGTCTAAGATTCTAACAGTTTGAGAGGATAAAATAATATCGATGCGATCGCCCCTTAGAGAATGATTAATGGCATTGGTCAATAAATTAGTTAGCACACGCCTTAATTGAAAAGCATCTCCGTTTACCCACACAGAAATCGGAAAATCTGAATTACCATAATTAAAGCTAATATAAACCTCATGGGCAGAAGCCAAAGGGGCTAAAGTATTGGTGACTTCTTGAATTAAAACTCCCAAATCTAAGGGTGCTAAATCCAATGGTAAACCCTCTAAATCATTGCGATAAATATCCAGCAAAGTTTGCACTAACTGTAAACTTGACTCATGGGCTTTCATCATGGTGTTTAATACTCTCACTTGCCCATGGGTAACGGTACCAAATTGGTTTTTTTTGAAAGCATCGATGGTACTAATAGCGCCGAGTAAAGGGGTTTTTAAATCATGGGTAAGAGTCGAGGCAAAATCTTGCCGTAAACGAACTAACTCTTGTTGTGTTTCTAGCTTTGTTTGTTGCTCGATTAATCTTTCTTGATAAACTCGATTACGCTCACTTAACCATCCCGTAACAATTAAAGAGATAGTGGCAATGAGTCGATTGGCAATGGTAGAAATTTCTACCGCTGTGCTAATGTTTATCCAAATATTAAGCATAGTAAGAAATACAGCAATAACTGTCGCCACAAGAGTCGCTTTACCCCCATAGCTAACATTCACCATTAATATAGCCCCTGTATAAAAATAACCAAAAACATAAGCTGGTGGAGTAGTATATTCCAGAAAAACTACAATTATAAATAAAGCAATAATTAGCACCATTTTTTTTTCACGAAGATGTAAAGATACCAAGACTTTTTTAAGTAGTTTCGTCATAAAAAATAATAGCGTTTAGATAAGTGTTTAGAAAAGATAAACGCAAAGTTATACGTTTGTTTAGAGACTTTTAATGGTAATTCTTTTTAAGATTAAGTTAAAAGTTTTATTTGTTTTAAAAGTTATGGTTCAAGGATTTATACAAATCATTTTAACCCTGATATTGGTAATTTTAATTACGCCAATACTAGGTAGTTATATAGCAAATGTTTTTTTAGGAAAATCTACTTTTTTAGATAGATTTCTCAAACCTTTAGAAGCTCGACTTTTTCCATTATTTGGTTTAAAAATTATCGAAGCAACGAACACCACAGGAGTACAGTATGCAAAAGATGTGGTGGCTAGTAATTTAATTATGGGTGTCCTTGTTTTTTCTATTTTGATGCTACAAGGATTCTTGCCCTTAAATCCCACCGAACTAGATGCCCCCAGTTGGGATTTAGCTTTACACACTTCCATTTCCTTTCTGACTAATACTAATCAACAGCATTATTCTGGGGAAACAACCTTTAGTTATGGTTCTCAGGTACTGGCTTTAGGTTTTTTGATGTTTACCTCCGCAGGTACAGGTTTAGCCGTGGCGATCGCCTTTATCAGAGGCATAACAGGAAAAAGATTAGGCAACTTTTACGTAGATTTAACCCTATGTATTACTCGGATTTTGTTACCTATATCCATAGTAGGGGCGATCGTTCTTATTATTTCAGGAGTACCCGAAACCCTATCTCCCCCCATCACAGTGACAACCCTAGAAGGAGCAAATCAAGTAATTGCCACCGGCCCAGTTGCCCACTTTGAAATTATCAAAGAATTAGGGGAAAACGGAGGAGGTTTTTTCGGCATCAATTCAGCCCATCCCTATGAAAACCCCAATCCCTTCTCCAACTTATTTACTATCCTTGCCATGATGAGCATTCCCACCTCCTTAATTTATACCTATGGAGTATTTGCCCAAAATAAGCGTCAAGGATGGTTAATATTTTGGATGGTATTTAGTATTTTTGCCTTTCTCGTTGTCATTAGCGCCGTGGGAGAATATCAAGGAAACCCTCTAGTTAATAACCTTCTCGGAGATACTCAACCCAACTTAGAAGGGAAAGAAGTACGATTTGGCTGGAGTCAAACCGCATTATGGGCAGTGATGACCACAGGAACCATGTGCGGTGCAGTGAATGGAATGCACGACTCCTTGATGCCCCCTGGAGGATTTAGCGTCTTATTCAATCTTTTCCTACAAATAGTATGGGGAGGACAAGGCACTGGTACAGCATATCTATTTATTTACCTCATCTTGGCAGTTTTTTTGACAGGCTTAATGGTGGGAAGGACTCCAGAATTTTTAGGCAGAAAAATAGAAAAACCAGAAATCGTTTTAGCCAGTGTCATTTTATTAGTACATCCCATTGCCATTTTGATACCCAGTGCCATCACTTTAGCTTTTCCTGAAACCTTAGCAGGAATAAGTAATCCTGGTTTTCATGGTCTATCTCAAGTAGTTTTTGAATATGCCTCAGCGGCAGCCAATAATGGTTCAGGCTTTGAGGGTTTGGGTGACGATACCCTATGGTGGAATCTCAGCGCTACTTTTAGCCTTCTTGTGGGTCGATATGTACCGATTATTGCCCTACTACTACTGGCTGACAATATGTCCAGAAAACAAAAAGTACCTTTAAATGCTGGAACATTACGCACAGATACCAAGTTATTTACGGGTGTAACCGCAGGGGTAATTTTGATTTTAGGGGCATTAACCTTTTTTCCCGTACTAGCACTAGGTCCCATTGCAGAAGGATTTGCTTTTTAACAAACATATTTTCTTCATTTTTTATCTTTTTCTTACCAAGTTATTTCACACCTTAAACCATGAATAAATCACTAAAATCAAAACGAAAAAATGGAACTAAGCCTCAAAATAAAGGTCTTTACTTGAGAGCTATTAGCCAATCTTTTGTTAAATTAAATCCCAAACTTGCCATCAAAAATCCCGTCTTATTTCTAGTTTGGGTGGGAACAGTGGTTACTTTTATCGCTACTATCAACCCCTCTATTTTCGGTTCTACGGATACGGGTGATCAGCGAATTTTCAATGGATTAATTACTGTAACTTTGTTTTTAACAATCCTTTTTGCGAATTTTGCCGAAGCAGTGGCAGAAGGGAGAGGTAAAGCCCAAGCAGACGCACTCAGAGCCACTAAAAGTGAAACCATTGCTCGAAAAATAATGGCTGATGGCACTACTCAGGAGGTTAATTCCACTTCCCTTAGACGGGGTGACCATATCAAGGTTATTGCAGGGGACGTAATTCCTGCCGATGGAGAGGTAATTGGTGGTATGGCTTCGGTGGATGAATCGGCTATTACGGGGGAGTCTGCTCCTGTTTTGAAGCAACCCGGCACTGATATTGCTAGTTCGGTGACGGGGGGGACTCGCATTGTCTCCGATGACCTTACCATCAGGATTAGTGTAGATCCAGGTAAAGGTTTTATTGATCGCATGATTAACCTCGTGGAAGGGGCGCAGAGAAGCAAAACCCCCAATGAAATTGCTTTAACGGTATTGTTGGCGGTTTTAACTCAGGTTTTCTTGATTGTCATTGCTACTATGCCTCCTGTGGCGAATTATGTAGAAAATCCCGTCAGTATTGCCGTATTAATTTCTTTATTGGTTGCTCTCATACCTACCACCATCGGGGGTTTACTCAGTGCCATCGGTATTGCGGGGATGGATCGAGTAGCTCAGTTTAATGTAATTGCAACTTCGGGGAGAGCGGTGGAAATTTGTGGAGATATTAATACTCTTGTACTGGACAAAACGGGTACTATTACTTTGGGTAACCGCTTGGCAGAGGAGTTTATCCCTGTAAATGGTCATACCATGGAGGAAGTGGCGGAGGTTGCGCTGATTTCTAGTCTTTTTGATGAAACTCCCGAAGGACGATCTATTGTTGATTTAGCAAACCAATTGGATGTGGATACTAATTGCGATCGCCATGGAGCCACAGGCATAGAATTTTCTGCCCGTACCCGTATGAGTGGCACTGATTTAAGTAATGGCATAGAAGTTCGTAAAGGAGCAGTGGATGCTATCAAAGGATTCGTGCGATCGAGAGGTGGTAATGTTCCCGAAAAACTAGATCAAGTGTACGAAAAAGTATCCCGTTTAGGGGGGACTCCCTTGGCAGTGTGTCAAAAAGACGAAATTTATGGGGTCATTTATCTCAAAGATATTATTAAACCGGGCATTCGAGAACGATTTGACCAAATGAGACGCATGGGAATTCGTACTGTAATGCTTACGGGAGATAACCGCATCACCGCTGAAGTAATTGCTCAGGAAGCAGGGGTAGATGATTTTGTTGCTGAGGCTACCCCCGAGGATAAAATTGAGGTGATTCGCAGTGAACAAGCCAAGGGAAAATTAGTTGCCATGACGGGGGATGGTACCAATGATGCTCCAGCCCTTGCCCAAGCTAATGTGGGGGTTGCCATGAACTCTGGTACTCAAGCAGCCAAAGAGGCGGCTAATATGGTGGATTTAGACTCAGATCCTACCAAGTTAATTGATATTGTCACCATCGGCAAACAATTATTAATTACCCGTGGCGCTTTGACTACTTTTTCCATTGCCAATGATGTTGCCAAATATTTTGCCATTATTCCTGCTATTTTTGCAGGTACAGGGATTGGGGCTTTAAATATTATGAATTTAGGTAGCTCTCAATCAGCCATTTTGTCCGCTCTGATTTATAACGCTTTGATTATTCCTGCTTTGATTCCTTTAGCTTTGAAAGGGGTAGAATTTCGAGCTTTAACGGCGGATCAACTGTTACAAAGAAATATCCTTATCTATGGTTTGGGGGGCGTTATTGCTCCTTTCATCGCCATTAAGGCTATTGATGTGGTGGTAACGGCGGTGGGATTGGGTTAAATTTCTGACTGTAAAGTTGTTGCGAAATAAGTTTTTTGAAAAACTCAATCTTTATTTAACAAGGATTTTAGATACGCAGATATTTAATTCGCAACAGGTCTTTTATTCGATTTTCCTCGCCCGTGAAAACAGTTTGTTTTAGCACCTTTTATTTTTACGTTACCACCAAAATATGATGAACTTTAACACTTTTGAGCCTCAACAAATGACCACTAAAATTAGTTACCGTAATATGCAAGAAACAAGTTTGACAATAATCTGTAAATTCTTCTCCCGAAAATTACCTGTTTATTTAATATCAGTTTTATTGATTAATTTAATCTTTTCCCCTTTGGTTTACGCCAGTACCAATCAAGTTATGTCTCGGGGTCAATCTTATGCTCTAGGACTATTAGGCTTAGTAACGATTAGTTTATTCATCTACTTATTTGTTGTTATTTTTCAACCAGAGAAATTTTAAGATAATTGGTTGTTTAAACAAAAGATGAATTGTATTTTAACAGCATAAAAATATCGATACTTTACTTTTTTAAGGAGAATAAAAAATGCTTTCTATGGGTGATTTTTCTAAAGCTATTCGCGCTACTCTCATTCTATGGTTAATCACAGGGATTATTTATCCTTTGTTTATTTTGATTTTTGGACAAGTGTTTATACCATATCAAGCTAACGGTAGCTTAATTGAAAATGAGCAGGGCAACATTGTTGGTTCGGTTTTGATTGGTCAACCTTTTCGGGGGGATCTCTACTTTTGGAGTCGTCCTAGTGTCGTAAACTATAGTACAGGAGAGGATGCAGGTAATACGGGAGTATCTGGCGCTAGTAATTTAGCCCCTAGTAATCCTGAACTTATGGACTATATTGCAACCCAGTTGGAAGAATTAGAGTCCGCAAATATAGCTCCTCGGGCTGATTTAGTTTATACTTCAGGGTCAGGACTAGACCCCCATATTAGTCCTCAATCGGCTCAAAATCAAATGGAACGCATTGCGATCGCCCGTAACCTTACCCCAGAGCAATTACAGGAACTAATCGAAGATAATACAGAGGGTAGATTTTTGGGTATTTTTGGCGAACCCAGAGTAAATGTTCTGCAATTAAACCTTGCCCTTGATAATCTTTAATCAACCATGAATCACAAACAAGGCAACCATAAAATATTTATTGGTATGGCTCCGGGGGTTGGTAAAACCTATAAAATGTTGCAGGAGGGCAAGAGTCTTAAGCAAGATGGTATTGATGTGGTTATCGGACTTTTAGAAACCCATAACCGTCAGGAAACTTTATTACAAGCTAATGGTTTAGAAATTATCCCCCGCAAGGCTATTAGTCAGGGGGAGTTAACCCTAACGGAAATGGATACCGATGCCATTATCAACCGTTGCCCTCAATTGGTATTAGTTGATGAGTTGGCTCATACCAATGTCCCTAATTCTCGATACCAAAAACGCTATGAAGATGTGGAAGAAATTCTCAGGGCAGGAATTGATGTTTATTCTACGGTCAATATTCAACATTTAGAAAGTTTGAATGATCTTGTGGCGAAAATTACGGGGGTAGTAGTTCGAGAACGTATTCCCGATCGCCTTTTAGAAGAAGCAAATCAAGTTGTTGTTATTGATGTAACCCCAGAAACCCTTGAAGAGCGTTTACTAGGGGGCAAAATATATGCTACGGATAAAATTCAACAATCTTTGCAAAATTTTTTCCAACGTAAAAATCTCATTGCTTTAAGGGAATTAGCTCTGCGAGAAATTGCCGATACAGTTGAGGAGGAAACCCAGCAATTACTTTCTTCTACACAGTTTTATTCTATCCAAGAGAGGGTGTTAGTATGTGTTTCTACTTATCCCAATTCCTTGGGTTTGTTACGCCGTGGAGCAAGATTAGCTAATTATATGAATGCTCCTTTTTTTGTTTTATTTATTAAAAATCCTGAGCATTTTCTTTCTAAAACCGAAGCCCTGCACATCGAAACCTGTCAAAAACTTTGTCAAGATTTTGGGGGTACTTTTTTACGAGTTGAGGATGATAATGTCCCCGAGGCGATCGCCCGAATTGCCGAACAACAAAAGATTACCCAAATTGTCATTGGTGAAAGTAAACAACCTTTATGGAAACGTTTGTGGAAAGGTTCTTTTACCCAGAAATTAATGAAATTGATTTGGAAAAAACAAATAGATTTACATATTATCGCCACTCAACATTAGAGATTGACGAAGTTTATTATTATCTAACGTTACGCATTTAACTGTAGTTTAGACTAAACAGAAAGAAGAATAAGGAAGGACACTCACTGGAATAAAATCATCCAAGAATATCCTCCTTTGCGGGAATTTTAAGAAGATTGCTGAGGTTATTGATAACGGTGAAGACTCTTTGATTTGTTTTCAAGACAGAACTCAAACGGAAATTAATCCATATCAACCCCTGATTTTTACTAGCGAAAAAGGGCAGGTACAAGATTCTGAGACTATTGAAACCATTGATGATAGTTATCGTGTCATTGATGGAACAGAAAATAACTGGTGGGAAGAGCGTCAATTACGGAAACATGAATCTTCTTTTTCCAATTTAGCTTAATCTTGATCCAATCAAACTACTTTTTAACTTTAATTGAATTTGATCAATC
>SKTN01000306.1 GCA_007117945.1 Nitriliruptoraceae bacterium
CCTCTAGGGCCTCATGGCTCCCACCGGAAGGTCCGGGACCCCACGGCCACCGCGCCAACGGCCCACAGGACGAGGCTGATCGTGGGCAGGACCGCGAGGCCCTCCCCCGCCAGGGCGGCGGCCAGAGCACGGCCCAGCGCCCCCATGGGCAGGTAGGCCCCGACGACCGCCAGGGGGGCGGGCAGGGCCGCAGGATCGAAGGTGACCCCGCTGACCACCAGCAGGACCAGGAACAGCCCGTTGGTCGCCGCGATCGTGGCCTCGGCCCGCAGGGTGCCCGCCAGCAGCAGGCCCAGCGCCGTCGCCATCACCGCGCCCAGCAGCACCAGGCCCGGCACGAGCAGCCACCCTCCACCGGCCCGCCACCCGAGCCCCACCGCCGCGATCAGCAGCACGGCAGCGGTCTGGACCAGCAGCAGCGCCGCGACCGCCAGCCCCTTGGCCACCAGGAAGTCGCCCCGCGTCAACGGCGTGGCACCGAGCCGCTTGAGCACGGCGTACTTGCGCTCGAAGGCCGTCTGGATCGCGACGGCCACCAACCCGGTGGCGATGACCGAGATCGCGAGCACCCCGGGTACCAGGAAGTCCACGGGGTCACCGGTCCCCGTGGGCAGCACGTCCACCAGGGAGAAGAACACCAGGACCCCGAGGGGGATCCCCAGGGTGACCAGCAGGCTCTCCCGGGAGCGCACGAGCAGGCGCAGCTCCATCCCCGCCTGGGCGAGGACCCCACGGACGCGGGGGGTGCGCCGGTCCAGTTCGGTGCGGCTGGTGGCACTCACGCGGCGGTGCCCGCGTCGGAGGAGCGCGCCAGCAGGCCGGCGCCGCCGTCGGCACGGCGGGTGTCCCGTGCTGCCTCGGTGCCCTCGGTCAGCTCGAGGAAGACCTCCTCGAGGCTGGAGCGGCCCGCACGCAACTGCTCGATCCGCTCACCCCGTGCTGCCAGCCAGGTCGTGAGCGCCACCAGCAGCTCCGGCGCGTTGTCCGCGTCGAGGCGGTAGCGCCCGCTGTCCTCCTCGGTGACACCGACGCCGAGGCTGCCGGCCAGCGCGGCGGTGTCGAGCCCAGGACGCGACGAGAAGGTCACGGTGGGGTGCTCGTCGGCGGTGAGCTCGGCCAGGGTTCCGGCGGCGATCAGGCGACCGTGGTCGATGATGGCCACCCGGTCGGCCAGGGCTTCGGCCTCGTCGAGCAGGTGGGTGGTGAGCACGATGGTCACACCGTCGTCCTGGAGCTCGGTGATCAGCTCCCAGGTGCTGCGTCGCGCGGCGACGTCCAGCCCGGTGGTCGGTTCGTCGAGGTAGACCACCTCCGGTCGGCCCACCAGGGCCAGGGCGAGGCACAGCCGCTGCTGCTGGCCACCGGACAGGTCCCGGAACCGCGTCCGCCGCGACGCCGTCAGCCCCACGCGCTCGAGGAGGTGCCCGGGATCGAGGGGGTTGCGGTGGAAGGCCGCGAACAGCCGCAGCACCTCGTCGGGGTAGGCGTGGGGGTAGACGCCCCCCTCCTGGAGCATGACCCCGACCCGAGGGGTCAGGCGGGTCCGGTCACGGCGGGGGTCGAGGCCCAGCACGCGGACGCTGCCCGCATCGGGCACCCGGTAGCCGGTGCAGCACTCGACGGTGGTGGTCTTGCCGGCGCCGTTGGGCCCGAGCAGCGCGAGGGTCTGACCGACCCGGACCTCGAGGTCGAGCTCCGCCACGGCGGTGGTGGTCCCGTACCGCTTGGTCAGGCCCCGGACGGCGATGGCGGTGTCCGGGTCCGGTGGCGGTGGGGCGGCTGCGTCGGGCACGGCGGACCTGGTCGCGGGGCGGGCGGGAGGGGCGCTGCACGCCGGCGACGTCGGGTCACACCGTCACCGGACGGGCCAGCGGGAGGGTAGCGACGGGCCCGCTCGGGACCTCGGCGGCGGTCGCGCGCCGACGCCAGGACGGGCTGGACACGGTGCCTGGAAGGGGGCTACGATTGGCGGGCAGCTTCACGCTGCCGCGGCCCCGTGTGTCCCCCCGTCGCACGGGGCCGCACCTTGTCCGCAGCCGGGCGACGCAGCTCGGTCCGACCGTCGCGGGAGCGCAGGTGGCTGAGGACACCCACCGCCTCGAGGTCCCCGTGCGCCCTGACCGCCGCGAGGCCGTCGCCGCCGCGCTCTGGGCCCTGGGCGCCCGCGGTGTGTGGGAGCAGCGCGAGGGCACCATCGCGTGGTTCACGCACCCCCCCGAGGTCGACGTCGTCGCGGTGCAGGCTCCGGAGCTGCTCGGAGCCGGCGTCACCTGGACCACCGAACCGGACCAGGACTGGCAGGCCGCCTGGAAGGCGACGATCGCGCCGATCCACGCGGGACGGATCACGGTGGTCCCGACCTGGCTCGCCGAGGACCATCCCGGCGCGGAGGGTGCGCTCACCCTCGTCCTCGATCCCGGTCGGGCCTTCGGCACCGGCCACCACGCCACCACCGCACTGTGCCTGGAACTGCTGGACGAGCTGGACCTGGCGGGCGGGGTGCAGGGACGCCGCCTGGCCGACGTCGGCTGCGGCAGCGGCATCCTCGCCATCGCCGCCGCCGCCCGGGGTGGCCAGGTCCAGGCCGTGGACATCGACCCCGACGCCGTGCAGGTGACCCGGGAGAACGCCGCCGCCAACGGTGTCGAGCTCACCACGCGGGTGGGCAGCGCGGCGCAGGTCGAGGGACCAGTCGACATCGTGGTCGCCAACCTGCTCAGCGACGTGGTCCGCGACCTCGCCGTCGCCCTGGTCGACCTGGCCGCCCGCGAGCTGGTGGTCAGCGGCATCACCGAGCAGCGACGCGACGACGTCCTCGCCGCCCTGACGGCCGCGGGCGCCGAGGTGGTGGAGGTCCGCGAGCGGGACGGCTGGATCGCCGCACGGCTGCGCAGCACGGGCGACCCCGACCCCGGCGACGAGGCCCGTGGCAACACCCGGCGGTCTGCCGGTCGCAGCGCACGGCGGTCGGCCGGTGGCACCGCCGCGCTGCTGGCGGTGCTCGCCCTGGGCGTCGCCTCGCTGCTGGGCTGCACCACCCCCGAGGTGGGGGGCGCGACGGATGGGACCGAGGACGAGGCCCAGGCCGAGGTCGAGCTCGCTCCCGAGGCGCAGGCGCTCGCCGACGAGGTGGAGCAGGTGGTCGCCCTGGTGGAGGACATCCGCGACGCCCTCGATGACGCGGCAGCCGCGGAGACCCTCGAGGATGCCCAGGCCGGTCTGGAGCGCGCCGACGCCCTCCTGGTCGCCGAGGCCGGCAGCGACGCAGCCGCCCTCCTGCCGATCGAGCCGGCGGAGCGCACCGAGTCGCGGGTGGGTCGCGACGCCTTCACCGAACTGCTCACCGAAGCGCGCGAGGTCGGCGGGGAGCTCGGGCGCAGCGTCGTCGAGGCGCTCCGCGATCCGGTCGCCGGCGACCTCGGTGCCTGGGAGCTCGACGCGCCGGGCGTGGTGGAGACCGCCCGCACCACGGGCAGGACCGCGGGCGGGATCGATGCGGCGATGGAACCGATCCTCGCCCTGGAGGGGGAGGCCGCCAAGGCCCTGGCCTGGGTCGCCCTGGGACGGGACAGCTCGGACCTCGACCAGGCCCGCGACGCCGCCGAGCTCGCGGAGGGCCACCTCGAGGTCATCGTGCTGGTGCTGGAGGACGTCGCCGGCGCCGCCGCGACGCGCGACGCCGAGGACCCCGATGAGCTCGGACCGGTGCTCGATGGCGCGGAGGAGGGACAGGGGTGAGCCGCCGCGACCGCGACCGCACCCCCCTGCCGGACCGCCCCGTCACCGTCACCGTCGACGGGTTCACCCACGGCGGTGAGGGCGTGGCCCGCGTGGAGGGCAAGGCGGTCTTCGTGCCCGGCACCCTGCCGGGCGAGCGCGTGCGCATCCAGGTCACCGACGACCGGGCCAGGTGGGCGCGGGCACGCCTGATCGAGGTGGTGGACGCCAGCCCCGACCGCGAGGAGCCGCCCTGCCCCTACGTCCCCGAGTGCGGCGGCTGCGACCTGCAGCACGCCCATCCCCCGGCCCAGCGGGCGCTCAAGACCCGGGTGGTCCGCGAGCAACTGGCCCGGCTCGGGGGCGTGGAGGACCCACCGGTCCTCGACTGCCGCGCCGTGGGCCCGGACACCGGCTACCGGGCGCAGGCCCGGATGCACGCCGCCGAGGACGGCCGGCTCGGGTTCCACCGGGCGGCCAGTGACGAGGTGGTGCCCGTCGACCGCTGCCTGGTGCTCACCGCCGGTGCGCAGGCGCTGCGCACGCGGATCGGTGACGCGACCGGCGCGGCCGAGGTCCGCTTCCGCGGCGTCGAGGCGGACGGCCCCGGCGCGGCGGTGCTGACCCCCGGTCCGGGCCCCCTCGACCTGCCCGGGGGGAGCTTCGACCTGCTCCTGGCCCAGCCCGACGGCTCCACCGTGGCGATGCGTGGCGATGGCGAGATCGAGGTGGAGGTCGACGGCCTCGTCTACCACGTCCCGGCGATCAGCTTCTTCCAGCCCGGGGTCCCGGCTGCCGCCGCGCTGCGCGCGGAGGTGCTCACCGCGGCCGGGGACCTCACCGGAGCGCTGACCTGGGACCTGTACGCCGGCGTGGGGCTGCTGTCCCTGGGGCTCGCACGCGCCGGTGCGCAGGTGGTAGCCGTGGAGGGGGACGCCGCCGCGGCTGCGGCCGCCGAGCGCAACGCACAGCGCAACGGCCTCAACCTCGAGGTGGTGGCCGACGCCGTGGGGCCGGTGGTCCGGCGGGCCGCCACCGCCCACGGCTCCTCCCACGGTGCCACGGCGGTCCCCGACCCGGCAGCCCTGGTGGCGCCCGACCCCGCCCGGGACCGCACGGGCGCGCCCGGGGCGGGGCCGGCACGGGCCCTGGAGCCGCCGGACGTGGTGGTCCTCGACCCGCCCCGCACCGGTGCGGGCGAGCGGGTGATCGCCGACCTGACCGCCCTGGACCCCGCCGCCATCGTGTACGTGGCCTGCGACGTCGCCGCCCTCGCGCGGGACACCCGCCACCTCGCTGTCGGCGGCTACACCCTGCGCCGGGCCGCACCCCTCGACCTGTTCCCGATGACCCACCACGTCGAGGTGGTGGCCACCTTCGTGCCCACCCGCTGACCCGTCGCTGACGGATCCGGTACCGACGGCCCTCGCCCCACGTCCGCGCGCCACCTACGGTGACCACCGTCGGTCCACCCACGGAGCCGGGGAGACTGCTCGCCACCGGACCACGCAGGAGGCCTCCCGTGGGACGCGAACTGCACGTCTACGCCTACGTCGAAGCACCCTTCGACCTCTGTGCCCGCCTGCTGGCGGAGAACGCCACGCGGCTGTTCCAGCACGCCACCGACGACGCTGCCGAGCAGGCCCGCGTGCTGTCGCGCACCCTCGAGGTCGAGGTGGGTGGCTTCTCGGTCAGCCGTGACGTGGTGATCGAGGTGGGGGAGTTCGAGCCCCGCCAGCTCACCGCTTCGATCGTGCCGCTGCGCTGGCACGCGCAGACCGGTCGCCTGCTCTTCCCCGAGATGACCGCCGAACTGGAGGTCGCCGCCCTGGTGTTCGACCCGCCGCTCACCCAGCTCACCCTCCAGGGGGAGTACGAGCCGCCGCTGGGTGCGCTCGGGGCAGGGGCCGACCGCTTCGCCCTGGGGCGCCTCGCGGAGGCCACCGTCCACCGCTTCATCCACGACCTGGCTGATGAGCTGCGGCGCCTGGTGGAGGCGATCCCCGAGGACGAGCGCCTCTAGGCCGCCACCCACCGCCCCGAGCGCACCCTGGCCAACAGGGACAGCAGCCGGACCCCCATCAGGACCTGCACCGCGGCCCACAGCCACAGCAGGTCACCGCCGTAGCTCGCCGACACCTGCGCCGCGCCGCCACCGAGCACGCCCGCCAGCACGGTCCAGGTGCGCAGGTAGGCGTAGTCCTCCGCGCCCATCAGGACGCCGTCCAAGGCGTAGACGGGACCGCTCCACACCTGGCCGAGGGCGAACAGCCACCAGGCGGTCGCCACCGTGGACAGCACCTGGGGATCGTCGGTCAGCACGCGGGGCACCAGTCCCCCGCCCAGGGAGAAGAGGGCCGCCAGCCCGACCCCCAGTCCGAGACCCCACCGCAGGGTCGTTGCCGCCACCGCCCGCGCCTCCCGCCGGTCGCCGGAGCCCAGCGCCGTGCCCACCATCGCCTGCCCGGCGATGGCGACACCGTCGAGGAGGAAGGAGACCAGCTGCAGCAGTTGGTACAGGACCTGGTAGGCGGCCGCCGTCGCCGCGTCGACGCGCGCCGCCGCGGCGGCCACCGCGAGGAGGCCGAGGACCAGGCCGCCCGTCCTGAGCACCAGATCCCGGCTGACGGTCGACAGCACCCGCAGCTCCGCGAGCGTCGGGACACCGTGGCCGGCCAGGGGCAGGCGCGTACGGCCCACCAGCAACGCGAAGGCCAGGACCGTGAGCACCTCCGCAGCCACCGTCGCCCAGGCCGCCCCGGCGATCCCCAGCCCGACGCCGAGCACCAGCCAGAAGGTCAGCACCGCGTTGACGAGGTTGGCGACCACCACGACCAGCAGCGGCGTGCGGGTGTCAGAGACCCCGCGGAAGGCCCCGTGGCCGACGTAGCCGAGGAGCAGGAAGGGCACCCCGACCGCCCGGATGCGCAGGTAGGTCGTGGCGGGTTCCCGCAGGCCCTCCACCGCCCCGAGGGCGCGCAGCACCGTCGGCGCGGCCACCAGCAGCACCGTGGCGATCAGCACCCCGAGCACCAGGGCGACCTGGACCGCGTGGGCCACCCGACGCCCGGCGACGTCCCGGTGGCCACCACCCACCGCACGAGCGACCGCCGAGGTCGTGCCGAAGACCAGGAAGTTGCACACCCACGCCGCGGCAGCCAGGACCGATACCGCCAGCCCCAGGCCGCCGAGTTCCGCCGCGCCGAGCCGACCCACCACGGCCGTGTCCACCAGCCCCATCAGGGGGTTGGCCACCAGCGTGGCCGTGGCCGGCAGCGCCAGGGCCAGCAGGCGGCGGGCTCGCGGGGACATGGGGGGCTCCGGTGCGTGCCGGCCCGGGGAGGGCCGGTCGGGTCGCTTCCAGCCGGCTCGGGCGGCGCTCAGCCCCGGTCGCGGTAGCTGGCCGGTGCACGCCAGGCCGCGACGGCGTTGGTGCGGGCGAGCAGCAGCAGGTGCAGGATCGCGAACACCCCGTCGCTCACGCTGGCCACCCGGCCGAACGGCAGCGTGTGCGGCACCCAAGCAGCCCGGCCCAGCCGTCGCTGGACAGCTGCGCGGCGCCGGGACGGGCCGTCCGAGGTGGAAACCCTGACCGAGGTCGCAGCCGAGGTCCTGCACCGCGGCAAGGACCTGCGACGAGGCCACGTACTCGGCGAGCACCTCGATCTCGAGCTCATGCGCGACCGAGCAGACCGCCCGGATGATGCCGGCGTCCTCGACCTGCTCGACCGCGGACAGGACCAGCGAGCCGTCCAGCTTGATGATGTCCAGCGGCCAGCCCCGCAGGTGGGAGATCGACGAGTAGCCGGTGCCGAAGTCGTCCCAGGCCAGCCGGGTACCCAGCCGGTGCAGGGCGTTGGCCGTCCCGCCAGGTTGACGTACAGCGTCCAGTCGGCCTGCGGTGCGAGCTCCTGCTGCCACGTGGCCAGCTGCGCACAGGCCGTCGTGAGGACGACCTCGCCGACCGCAAGGATCAGCTCGCTCTCCGCAGCGATCGGGAGGAAGTCACCGGGCAGCAGGAGGCCCCGTGTCGGGTGGTTCCACCGCACGAGCGCCTCGGCACCGATCATCCCCTGGCCGTCGAGTCGCCACAACGGCTGGTAGGCCAGCCACAGCTCATCACGCGCCAGGGCCTGCCGGAGATCGCGCTCCAGCGTGCGACGGCTGGCCGCGTGCTCCGCCATCGACCGGTCGTAGACCGCGAACGTCGGCCCGACCTGGCAGCGATGCGGATCGGCCGACCCTCGACCTCGTAGGGGTGTGACAGCGTGACGGCGATCCGCTCGGCCAGGCTCCGTGCGGCGCGGTCGTCGGTGACCTCGCAGATGAGGCCGAACTCGTCACCGGCGAGCCGTCCCACGGTGTCCGATCGGCGTACGAGCTCCTCCAGCCGGCGGGCGACCTGTCGGAGCAGTTGGTCGCCGACGTCGTGGCCGCAGTCATCGTTGACCCGCTTGAACCCATCGAGATCGACGAACAGCACGGCCACGGGTCGGTGGTCCCGCGCCTGACGGGCGAGTGCCTGCTCCAGACGGTCGAGGAGCAGCCGCCGGTTGGGGAGGCCGGTGAGGGCATCCTGGGACGCCGCGAGCCGCAGCTGCTCGAGGGCCTCCTGCCGCTCGATGGCGAGACGGCTCAGGCGCCACAGCACCAACAGGCTGACCAGGACCGCCCCCACCAGGGTCGGGGCCGGAGCGACAGCCACCCCACGGGCCAGCAGCGTCAGGGGGATGGCGACCAACGCGACGCCCAGGACCGCCAGTCGCGCCACGGTGAACTGCCGTCGGCACTGGTCCGCCGGCTGTGTCAACAGCGGCGCCGAGGGGTGGAGGCTGGCCACCCCGATGAGGACGTGGGCCGCGAGGATCAGCAGGTCGCTCGGGGTCCCCCGCTCGTAGGTGCCGTTGGCCAGCAGCACCGTGCG
>SKTN01000080.1 GCA_007117945.1 Nitriliruptoraceae bacterium
CATCGCTGCCGCGGTCGTCGGCTCGCGCCGCCACCACCACGCGACCCCGACGATCACCAGCAGCCCGCCCGTGGCCGCCGCCGCGAACCACCACCACGGGGTCTGGCCGACCTCCAGGCCGCTCAGGCCGATCGCCAGGGGCTCACCGGGCGCCCAGTCCTGCGTGGTGTAGACGCCGTAGGCGGTGCCCTGGGACTCGATGTCGCCCGAGCGCTCCAGCGCGGTGCCCGTCGCCGACACCCCCTCGGGCAGCATCAGGGTGAAGCTGTCCACGGGAAGTCGGGTGATCAGCTCCAGGCGGTCGGTGCTCTCCACGGCGTAGCGGACCGTGCCGTTGACCCGTCCCGGTGCCAGGGGCGAGGTGTGCACGTACTCCGTGCCGCGCATCGCCGCGCAGCACTCGGTGAAGCGGCCGAGGAAGCCCAGCCCGAAGGCATCCGCGTGCAGCGGCACCGACAGCACCGTGCGGCTGCCGTCCTCGTCGGGGCCGAACCCGAGCCAGGTCTCCTCCCCGGTGTTGTCCACCTGCAGGTCGTGCTGGAAGGTGGTGCCGAGGTCGCGGTCCACCCACACCACCCAGCTGGAGATGCGCACCTCGCTCGGGTCCTCGGTGGTCTCGTGGACCACCAGCTCGAGGTCGGTGTTGCCCTCGTCGCCGGGCAGGAAGGGCCCGCTGCGGGTGGGGGCGTCCTGGTAGGTGGCCACGACCTCCAGCTCGATGTCGGTGGGTGCGTCCGCGAAACGGAAGGCGCCCTCGGTGTCGGTGGTGGTGCGGGCGAGCTCGGTGGGCTCACCCTCCCGGCTGGCGAGCAGGGCCACCTCGACGTCGGCGACGCCGGCGCCCTCGATGCCGTGGCGGACCTCGCCCGCGACCGCTGCGGCGTCGTCGCTGGCCAGGGCCGTGCCGCCGGCGGCCAGCCAGGCCAGGGCGAGCCCGAGGACCAGGACGCCGAGGTAGCCGGTGACGGAGCTTCGCGCGGTCATCGTCGGCCCCCTTCCCGGGCGGCCATCGCCGCACGCCGTACGGCGATGGCCGCCTCCAGCGGGTCCTCGCTCGCCTCGACCCGGTCGCGTGCTCCCTCGGCGGTGTCGGCATCGGTGGCGGTGTCGCTCGCGGCGTCGGCGTCCGGGTCGACGTCGGGGTCGAGGTCGACGTGCGTGCCGTCGGCGGGCGCCACCTCGGTGTCGGGTGCGAGCAGCGGGCGCAGGATCAGCAGCGCCACCGCGACCAGCAGCAGCCCTGCGGCGAGTACGAACAGCATCAGCGGACCTCCTCGTCGCCGTCGGCCCCGACCGCGGCAACCGCCGCCAGCTCCGGGGTCTCGACGCGCTCCTCCCGGCGTGCGGGCAGCAGTGCCAGGAGCCCACCGAGCACCAGCAGCCCCGAGCCGACCCACAGCCACAGCACACCGGGATGCAGGTGGATGCTGAAGCTGGCGGTCTCGGAGTCGATGTCGACCTCCTGCAGGATCACGTACACGTCCTCACGGACCAGGGAGCGCACCCCCACCGCCGTGCGGGGGTCCTCCTGGTTGACGTTGAGGTAGCGCTCGGTGGTCAGCGAGCCCGCATCGCTCCCGCTCTGCCGGGCGACGCCGAGGGTGGCGGCCAGGGACATACGGGTCTGGGTCATCTCGCTGCTGAGGTCCTCGAAGGTCAGCACGTAGCGCCCCACCTCGACGGACTCGCCGACGGCCATGGTGTGCCGCTCGTCGCTGCGGTAGGTGACGTCGAGGGCGACCCCGATGATCAGCAGGACCATGCCGAGGTGGACGACCGCGCCGCCGTAGCGGCGGGGGTCGCGACGGAACAGCCCCAGCAGGCGTGGGATGTGGTCCCGGATGGCCCGCAGGCCCCGGCCGTGGACCCCGAGGTGGAACTCCATCAGGATCGTGGCCAGGGCGAAGGCCGACAGGGACAGGGTCAGGTTGGTCAGCGGGTTGCGGCCACCGTCCAGCAGCGCGGTCGCCAGTCCGGCGACCAGCGCCGCACCCACGGGCAGGAGCAGGCGGCGCTGCAGGCCGTGGGTACGGGCCCGGCGCCACGCCACCGCGGGCGCCAGGCCGAACAGCACCAGCAGGGCGAGGGTGACGGGGATCGTCACCAGGTCGAAGAAGGGTTCACCGACGGTCACGTCCCGGCCCTGGACCACGGAGGTGATCACCGGGAACAGGGTGCCCCAGAAGATGGCCAGGGTGAACACCATCAGCACCGCGTTGGTGACCACGATCAGCAGCTCGCGGGACAGGCCGCTGATGCGGGCGCTGGTGTCTCTCAGCTGCGGCAGGCGCCAGGTGATCAGGGCGACACCGGCGATGATGACGGTGACGATCAGGCCCAGCAGGTAGATGCCGGCGCTGGACTCCGCGAAGGCGTGGACGGAGCTGGCCACGCCCGAGCGGACCAGGAAGGTGCCGAACACCGTCATGGCGAAGGTGGTGAAGGTCAGGGCCAGGTTCCACACCGGCAGCTTGCCCCGCCGCTCCTGCAGCACCGCGGTGTGGAGGTAGGCGGTGGCGGTCAGCCAGGGCAGGAGGCTCACGTTCTCCACGGGGTCCCACGCCCAGTAGCCGCCCCAGCCGAGCTCGGTGTAGGCCCACCGTGCCCCCAGGATGATCCCGACGCCGAGCAGCACCCAGGACCACAGCACCCAGGGACGCACCAGGCGCACCCAGGCGGCGTCCAGCCGGCCCGTCACCAGGGCCGCGACGGCGAAGGCGAAGGGGACGGTGAACCCGATGTAGCCCAGGAAGGTGGCCGGGGGGTGGTAGATCATCCCCCAGTTCTGGAGCATCGGGTTCAGCCCGGCGCCGTCGGCGGGGGTGAAGCCCAGGCGCTCGAAGGGGTTGGAGGTGAAGGCGACCAGCGCGGTGAAGGCCACCAGGACCAGGGCCAGCACCAGCACCGCCACGGGCATCAGCTCCCGGGCCCGGTGCCGGTAGCGCACGGTGACCAGGGTCGCCGCACCGGCCAGTACCCAGGCCCAGAACAGCAGGGAGCCGTTCTGTCCCGCCCAGAAGGCGGAGATCGTCAGGGGGATGGACAGGTGCTGGTCGGAGTACTCCGCGACGTAGCGCACGGAGAAGTCGCGGGTGAGGAACAGGGTCCACAGCACGCCGGCGCTGACCGTCAGCGACAGCAGCGCACCGTGCAGGCCGGCCTCCGCGCTACGGACCCAGCGCTGCTCGCCGCGCCGGTGGCCGATCCAGGCGGCGATCGCGGCCCACAGTGCCGCGGCCAGGCCCAGCAGGATCGTGAAGGTGCCGAACTCCGCCATCAGCGACCTCCGCGGTCGAGTACGCGGCGGCGCCGCAGCAGGTGGACCAGGTAGCCGCCGTACAGCGCGAGGGAGCCGAGGTAGGCGGCGATCAGGTAGGGCGAGTCCATGTCAGGCTCCTGGGTCGCTGCGGTCGGTGTGCTGGCTGCGGGCACTGCGGTCCGTGGCGGCGGAGGTGGGACGCAGCGGCGCGGCGAGCTCGTCCTCGCGGACCGCGTTGTCGATGCGCAGGCGCAGCAGCAGCAGGAACAGCAGGGTGAAGGCCGCGATACCCACCAGCAGCACCGCGAGCATCGAGCCGGGCAGCTGGGGACCGTCCGGGTTGGCGACCACGGGGCCGGGATGCAGGGAGCGCCACCAGCGCACGGAGACGTAGACCAGGGGCACGTCGAGGAAGGCGATGATCCCGAGCACCGCCGAGTAGCGGGCCCGGCGGGTCGGCTCCGTGAGGTAGCTGCGCAGCACCAGGTAGGAGATGTAGAGCAGCCACAGCACGAAGAAGCTGGTCAGGCGCGGGTCCCAGTCCCAGTACACCCCCCACACCGGGCGTCCCCACAGGGGTCCGGTGAGCAGCACGCCGGTGGTGAAGACCACACCCACCTCCGCCGAGGAGGCGGCCAGCCGGTCCCACCGGGCGCTGCGGGTGACCAGGTAGGCGATCGAGGCGACGAACACCACGCCGAAGCCCAGCATGCCGATCCACGCCGCGGGGACGTGGATGTAGAAGATGCGCTGCACCTCGCCCTGAAGCCGGTCGGTGGGAGCCCACAGCAGGGCGCCGACCAGCAGGACGGCCATGCTGATGCCGGTCGCCACGGCCAGCAGCTGCAGCCTCCGCCCCCCGGCGCGTCGCGGTGGGGGAGCGGAGGAGCTCCCGCCCGTGCGTCGGTCCGGGGTGGACGCCGGGAGGTCGCGGCCCTCGCGGGGGGTGTCGGTCACCGACATCTTCACTCCTCGAGTACGTGGCGGAAGGTCGCCAGGCCCAGCAGCAGGAACAGGGCCGCCGCCGCGGTGAGCAGCAGCAGCCACGGGGTCGCGGCGCCGAGCGTCCCGCCGGTCAGGGCGATGCGGGTCGCCTGCACCGCGGCGATCAGCACGGGGATGGCCACGGGGATGACGAGCAGGGGAAGGATGGCCTCGCGGGTACGGGTGTTGACCGCCATCGCCGACAGCAGGGTGGTCACCCCGACCAGGGCCAGGGTCGCCAGGGCCACGGTGACCAGCAGCAGCGCCAGGCCCCGACCGGGCTGGAGCTGGAGCAGCACGATCGACAGTGGCAGGAGCAGCAGCTGCGCCACGCCGACGAAGGCGAGGTTGGAGAGCACCTTGCCGAGGTAGATGCTCTCCCGGGGCACGGGGCTGGTGATCAGGGCGTCGATGCAGGCGTGCTCGTGCTCCATCGCCAGGGACCGGCCGATGCCGAGCAGCGCGGCGAACAGGAAGGCCATCCACAGCAGGCCGGCGGCGATCTCCTCACGGTGCTCGCTGGCGGTGGGGAAGGAGAAGCTGGCCACCACCACGATCAACAGGGCGAACAGCCCCATGGCCGTCAGGATGTCGCGGGTCCTGAGCTCGATGCGCAGGTCCTTGGCCGCGATCCGACGGGCGTGGCGCAGGGTCCTCACGGTGTCACCTCGACGGTGTCGCTGCCGGTGAGGTCGTCGAGGTGGTCGAGGCGGTGGTCGGCGGCGGCGCGCAGGTGGGCCTCCACCTCGGCGCGGCCGCCGGGGGCGGCGTCGACGACGACCCGCCCGGCGTCGAGGATCAGCAGCCGCTCGGCCAGGGTGGCGTGCGCCGCGTCATGGACGGTGAGCAGCACCGTGTGGCCGCGCTCGTGGAGTCCGGCCAGGATCGCGGCGAGACGCTCGCTGCTGGCCAGGTCGAGGCCGGTGAAGGGCTCATCGAGCAGCACCACCGCAGGCTCGTGCAGCAGGGCGCGCGCGAGGGCCGCGCGCTGGGTGTTGCCGCGGGAGAGCTCCCGGGCGGGCCGGTCCAGGACGTGGGTGACGTCGAAGCGGGCGGCCGCACGGGTGACCGCGCGGTGGTCGAGCTCGTGGAGGTCGGCGTGGAAGGTGAGGTTCTCACGGACGGTCAGCTCGCCGTACAGCATGCTCTCGTGGCCGACGTAGCCGAGCAGGGCGCGCAGGCGTCCGCTCGCCTGGCGGCGGTCGACGCCGGCGATGCGCACCGTGCCGGCGGTGGGCACGGTCAGACCGGCGATCAGCCGCAGCAGGGTGGTCTTGCCGGCGCCGTTGGCGCCCATCAGCGCGACGGAGGAGCCCGCCGGCACCGAGAGGTCGACCGCCTCGAGGGCGATCAGGGGGCCGAAGGTCCGTGCCACCCCCACCAGCTCGATGTCGGCGCGTACGGTGGTCATGACCCGAACCCCGCCCCGGGCGTCTCATGGGGCGCCTCCTCGAACTCCGCCTCGAACTTCGAGGCGCAGCGGGCGAGCACGGAGTCGGCCTCGAACACCCCCTCCGGGGACATCCGGCCCTCGGACACGGCCTCGGCACCGTCGCCCAGGGAGTCGGGCGCCTGGCCGTCGAAGCGCACCGGCACGGTGGCGTCGCCGTCGGTGAGCTCGAAGTGCAGGATGCCGTCGTCGTCGCGGTGCAGGCTGTCGTCCACCACCAGGCCGGCGAGGCGGAACCGTTCGTCCGCGTCGGCCTCCAGCGCCTCCGCCGGCGTCAGGTAGTAGAGCACCGACTCCTGGAAGGCATCGGTGGCCAGCCACGCCAGGGCCCCGACGGCGAGCAGGGCCAGCCCGAGCAGGGGCAGACGGTTGGGGCGGTGGCGAAGATCCTCGAGGGAGTCGGCGTCCACACCGGTGTCGGGCGCCTCGACGCCCTCCTCGTCCCCGCACCCCTGCTGGAACTGCGACATCTCCGACCCCTCAGGTCCGCACGGTCGCCATCAGGCACCGAGGCTGCTCTAACCTTGAGCGAGTCCGTAGGGGAATGTGGTCCGCACTGCTCGGGACCGAGGACCTTGCGGCGGCCAGCGGCGCCGTGGGACCGTGTCCTTCGGGCGAACTGCGCTCCCGAGCGGGTGCGCGGGCGCCCCACCGTCGCCCGCTGTCGGACCGGAGGTCGTGCATGCGCACGGACATGCCTGCCGTCCCCGCACCACCATCGCCCGGAGCGGGCGAAGCGGAGAGGTCACGGCGCGGTGGCCTGGTGGTCGGTGGGGTGATCCTGGCGATCACCCTGGTGCTGGGGGCGATCCTGGTCGGCGCCCAGCTGCCCTCGGGTGGCCTCCCACAGAACCCCGTGGGCTCGAGCGCGCCGGATCTGGCGCTGCAGACCCTGGAGGGCGAACCCGTGGTGCTCTCCGAACTGCACGACGGCCCGGTGCTGCTGACCTTCTGGGCATCGTGGTGCTCGAGCTGCAAGGACGATATGCCCCACCTGCGCCGCATCGACCAGCAGTGGTCCGAGCGGGGGGTGCAGGTGGTCGGCGTGGTGATCGATGATCGGCACGCCGACGCCGTGGCCGCGGCCGAGGAGTACGGCCACACCTACCCCAGCCTGTTCGACGCCGAGGACGTGGCTGCCCGCGCCTACTCCGTGAGCGGCACGCCGGAGACCTTCCTGATCGGCTCGGAGGGCGAGATCGCGGCCAAGTGGATCGGCCCGCTACCCGAGCACGACGTGGAGTTCCAGCTGGCTGTGGCCACGGACTGAGATCCCCAGTGAGCCCGGCGGCCCGGCCCGCGGACCGGGACTGGTCGGCACGAGCGTCCCGCTCGGCGCCGTCCCGGCGTCCGGAGGTCCATCGGGCGTCGGGGTGGCGGTGGAACCTCGTGTCCTTCGCTGAAGGTTGGGGACGAAGGTCCCTTCAAGGGCCGCAAATGGGACCCCTAGATTCTTAGGAGTTTCCAGTGAATGGATCGCTGGATATCCGGAGAAATCCCCTGAATAAGACCGGAGTTGTCTGAGTCGCTGACAGCAGCGTCCAGCGCAGCGGAGAGGTGAGGGTGATGGCTGAGAAGCGGGGCTTCCGTGCGCGCCTCCGCCTCGGCGAGCGCCTCCGGTCGAGCCGTGGGAAGATGTCGATGTTCGCGGTCGGCGGGGTGGTGCTCGGGGTGATCATCGGCGGCGCCTCCATGGAGGTGATCAGCCACACGGACTCCCCGGAGTTCTGCAGCAGCTGTCACATCATGGACTCGGCGTTCGGCTCCTTCCAGGAGTCGAACCACGCCCACCTGGACTGCAACGACTGCCACGCACCGAGCGACGGCCTGCTGATCACCCGGCTGAGCTTCAAGGCGCGGGCGGGTGCGGGGCACATCTGGTTCAACACGATCGGTCGCGGCTCGATCCCGGACGTGCTGCACGCCACGACCGACTCCGTCGAGGTCATCAACAGCAACTGCATCAGCTGCCACGAGCCGAGCATCCAGGAGGTCAACCACGCCTCCAAGGAGAACTGCGCCGACTGTCACCGGTCGGTGCCCCATGGGCGTGGCATGTACCGCCCGGACGAGTGGCATGAGCCGGCGCACCCCAGCGTGCCTGCAGCGCAGACCACGGCTGAACAGTCGTGAGGAGGGAGTCGATCGTGAGCCTTCGCAACCCCCGCGTGGCGGTGGCGGCACTGCTGGTGGCCGCGGTGGCGCTGGTGGTGACTGCCTGCACCTCCGAGCCGGAGGTCGAGCAGGCGACCTTCGACACCGACCTTCCCGCCGACGCCTTCCACGTCACCGACTTCGAGGACGAGTTCCCGGACCACTTCGAGGACTACCTGCGCAACGTCCGCGTGGAGGAGTACGTCTCGAAGCTGACGGTGGACGTGGAGCCGGACCTGCCGATCCTGTGGTCGAACCTGGCGTTCTCCAAGTCCTACAACTACCCCCGTGGGCACACCTACGGGCTGGAGGACGTCCTGGCCACCCCGCGGATCGGGGATGCCTCGATCGGCTCCTGCATGACCTGCAAGTCCACCGCGGTGCCGACGCTGCTGGAGGAGTTCGGCGACGACTACTGGTCGGCGAGCTTCAACGAGGACCTGCGTCCCCGGGTGCTGGAACTCGCGGAGGAGGGCGGCGACGACCGGCTCGGCGAGTTCGGCCACATGGGGATCGGCTGCTCCGACTGCCACGACCCCCAGACGATGGAGCTGCGGATCACCCGGCCGTCCCTGGTCAACGCCATGGAGCGTCGTGGCTTCGACATCATGGAGGAGGCCACCCACAACGACATGCGCTCCCTGGTCTGCGCCCAGTGCCACGTGGAGTACTACTTCGACTACGACACCAAGAAGGTCACCTTCCCCTGGGACCGGGGGCTGCGCCCCGAGGACATGTGGGAGTACAAGGAGAACGAGGCGATCG
>SKTN01000012.1 GCA_007117945.1 Nitriliruptoraceae bacterium
GAGCCAGAAGGACCCGCGGAGCCAGAAGGACCCGCGGAGTCCCCGCCGGCAGCTGCACTGCCGGCGCCTCCCCCGTGCGAACCACCTACCACGACGACGTCCTGACCTGCCCCCAGGCCTGGTCGCCACCGTACCAGAACGCATGTTCGAGTCAAGCTGCTCCACGACGAAGTACCTCGATGTGCGCGGAGCATGACCCCGCGAGCTTCAAGCGCATGTTCAGCCCGACCCGGCGCCCGCCGCGACCTCGAGGCGCGCCGGGCCCTCCAGGCGTGCCATGCCCGCCAGGTCCGGCCTGCCCTGCAGCTCCGCCATGCCCTGGAGATCCTCCAGTACCTGGAGGACCTCACCGCCGGACCCGATAGCAGCGACCTCGGTGATGGTGACCGGGCCCTCGAACACCTCGACGTGGACCCGGTGCCAACCGACGACGCGCACGCTGGCCTCGCGCACGCCCCGCTCGAGGGTGGTGAGACGTACCGAGTCCGCGGCCAGAGGCGCGGAGCCGACGACCACGGTCACCGAGCGCTCTCCCGTCAGCGCATCGGTGAAGGCGTGCTCCTCGGCCTGCAGTCCCCCGGGCCATCGCAGGCCCCGGGAGCCGGCCGTCTCGTCGTCGTGGTGCGACTCGAAGCTCGGCGCGAGCACACCCGGTGTCACCTGTACCTGCCAGGACCCCGCCTGGGCACTGCCCTGCGCCAGGGTCCAGGGCACCGCCGCCGTCACCCCGGCAGCTGCCAGCAGCACCGCGGTGACAGCCGCCAACGCCAAGGCCCGTCGCCGAGCCGGTACCGGCTCCAGACCGGGGATCGGCTCCAGACCGGGGCTCGGCTCCGGTCCGGGGCTCGGCTCCGATCGGTCCGTTCCCTCGTCACCTGTCGTCAGGACGCCTCCTCGCGTGGCTCCTGCCCCGCATCGTCGTCGTCAACCCGCGCGTCGGCAACCTCGGCGACCACCTCCTCGATGGAGTCACTGAACGCGGTGTCCCGGATGGCCTTCGCCTGCTCCGCGGGGCCGGAGCGCTGCCACCGCTCGGCGAGACCGCGCAGGAACGCGTCGGCCTCGGCTGGCTCGGGAGCCCCGCCCCCGAGCCGAGCCGGCACCCACCACGCGCCGGCCGGTGCCCCGTCGGGGTAGCTGCGCTGCACCTCGTCGAGCAGGGTCGCGATGCGCTCGCGCAGCGCGGTGGTCAGTTGCTCGGGATCGTCGCCCGGGGCCGGGTGGAAGGGCTCGCCGTAGCGCACGGTGACCGGCAGGCGCCACGACCAGCGGGGCCGACGGCCGACGGTGTGGAAACGGTGGGAACCCCAGGACACCGTGGGCACGATGGGTACCCCGGCCGCTGCGGCCATCCGCACCGCACCGGGCTTGAAGGGCAGCAACTCCAGGGACGGCGAGATGGTCTGCTCCGGCAGCACCAGCACCAACTCACCACCCTTCAGCGCCTCGATGGCGTCCCGCAGGGCCGCGCCGCCGGAACCTCGGTGCACGGGGATGTGCTCGGCGCGGCGCATGAACCACCCGAAACCGCGGGCACGGAACAACGAGGCCTTCGCGAGGATGCGCACGGGCCGGTCCCACTGGCGGTACGGCAGCCACCCCGAGGTGAAGAAGTCCCAGAAGGAGGTGTGGTTCGCGGCGATCACCACGCCACCGTGGCGAGGGAGGTGCTCGGCACCCTCGACGGTGACGCGCCAGCGTTGCAGGCGCATCACGGCGAAGGCCAGCCAGGCGGCGAAGCGGTAGGCGAGGCTCGGGCGCGGATCACCGTTCGTGGCGGCCCCGCGGGCGTCAGCTCGGGACATCACTTCCTCCGAGGTGCGGTCGCGGAACCGTCCCCGGACCGCGGGCATCATGACCTGTGCCTCCCCGTTCGTCCAGCGCACGCCTCGTGGACGGCGGCTATCGCGCACGGGGCGTTGACCGGCGACGCGTCGACACCGAGGTGGTGGGCAGCACGCCACCTCGGTGTCCCACAGGCCGGCAGCGCGGAACACCGCACCAGCGGGACCACCAGCCCCCGCGGGACGTCACCTCACGGCGCAGGCGCACCGCCGCCGAGCCGGGCGGGTACCCACCACGCGCCCTGCGGCGTCCCGTCCGGGTAGCCGCGCTGCAACCGGTCCAGCAACCGGCTGGTCGTGGCCTCCAGGCGTCCGGTCACCGCCACGACATCGGCGTCCTCCCCCACCTCGAGGGGTGGTGCGAAGGCGACCTCGACGGGGATCGCCCAGGCACGCCGCACGTTGCAGGGGTAGCCCGTGGTGACCAGCCGGTGGCTGCCCCAGCTCGCACTCGGCACCAGCGGGACGCCGGCCTGCTGCGCCATCCGGGCAGCCCCGGTGCGCATCGGCTGCACCTCGAAGGTGGTGGAGATCCGGGCCTCCGGGGCGACGAGCACCAACCCACCGCCCCGCAGCACCTGCACCGCCGCCTCCAGGGATGCGGCGCGCCCCTCCCGGGTCTCGCGTTGCACCGGCACCGCCGACACCAACCGCACGATCCAACGGAAGCGGCGCCGTTGCCACAGGTCCGCACGGGCCAGCACGTGGACCGGGCGTCCGAGGCGCCGGTAGATGTCCAGCGCGGTGACGACGAAGTCGACGTGGCTGCTGTGGCTGAAGGTGATGACCGCGCCGCCCCGGGCCGGTACGTGCTCGAGGCCGTAGGTGCGTACCCGCCACCGGGCGAGGCGGGTGCAGGCGATGGCGAGCCAGGCGATCAGACGGAAGCCCGGTCTCGGCCTGTCGCTGCGGCCGGCGACGGAGCGCGTCACCCCGACGACCCCGTCGTCGGCCCGTCCTGGTCCGACGACCCGTCGGACGCCTGCGACCCGCCGGATCGGTACGACCCCACGGAACGACCCGGCCCCGCGGGCCCCGATCCACCCGGCCTCGCGGGCCCCGATCCACCCGCCCTGTCCGGGGCGGTGGACCACCCCTGCTCCCGTTGCTGGTGCTCGCGCAGCACCTCCTCGTGGGTCGGTGCTGTCCCACCGAGTCGGGCCGGTACCCACCGTGCTCCGGGTGGCGTGCCATCGGGGTAGGAGCGCTGCACGGCATCGAGCAACCCCTCGAGCCGCCTCGTGAGCTCGGCGGTGGCATGGATCGGATCGGCGTCCGACGGCACCTCGAGGGGCGGACCGAAGCGCACCGTCACGGGCAGCTTCCGCAGCAGGCGCTTGGGTGCCCCCTTGGTGAGGGCCCGGTGCGTGCCCCAGCCCGCCACGGGGACCACGGGCACCCCCGCCTGCTGCGCCATGCGGACGGCACCGGTGCGCAGCGGCAGCAGTTCCAGGGAGCGGGAGATGGTCTGCTCGGGTGCGACCGCCACGAGATCGCCGCCGGCGAGCGCTGCCGTCGCCGAGGCGAAGGCCTGGTGCCGCGCGGTCATCGAGGCGCGGTCAACGGGGATCGCCCCCGCCCACCGCACGAGCCACCCGACCTTGCGGCTGGACCAGATCTCCCGCTTGGCGAGGAAGCGCAGCGGCCGACGCAGGGTGCGCACCACGGGCCAGCCCACCATCACGAAATCGAGGTAGCTGTGGTGGTTGAAGGCCAGCACGGCGCCGCCTCGGCGTGGTACGTGCTCCAGCCCCTGCACGTCGATCCGCCAGCCCAGCAGGCGCACGACAGCGATCACGAGCGCCGCGATCACCCGCCAGCGCCAGCTCAGCCGCGGTCCTCTGCCCATGGAGCGGAGCGTAGACACGCCCGGCCGGGACGTGCCCGACTCCGCGACCAGGGGCACCCAGGGGCGCGCTCAGCCCTCCAGCAGCCCGTCCACCGCATCGAGGAGGCGGTCGACGACCGCGTGGCTCGCACCCTCACCCATCAGACCGACGCGCCAGGCACGCCCCGCGAAGGGGCCGAGCCCCCCGCCCACCTCGATGCCGTGCTCCTCGAGGAGCCGCCGGCGCAGGTCCGCCTCGTCGATCCCGTCCGGCCAGGCCAGGGTGGTCAGCTGCGGCAGGCGCGTCGCAGCGTCGGCGAGCAGCTCGGTGTCGCGGTCCTGGATGTGCTCCTGGAACAACCTGCCCACCTCGGCGTGGCGTGCCCAACGGGACTCGAGCCCCTCGGCCAGCACCCGCCGCAGGCCCTCGTGGAGCCCCAGCAGGCTGGAGATGGGTGCGGTGTGGTGGTACGCGCGCTCGGCACCCCAGTAGCGCTGGATCGCGGCGACATCGAGGTACCAGGACCGCACCGGGGTGGTGCGTGCGGCCACGACCTCCTCGGCCTTGGGGCTGAAGGTGATGGGCGCGAGTCCGGGCGGGACCGACAGGCATTTCTGGGTGCCGGAGTAGACGACGTCGAGGTGCCACTGGTCCACCTCGACGGGGACCCCGGCCAGTCCCGTGACGGTGTCCACCAGGAAGAGCGTCGGGGTGTCGGCCAACAGCGCGCCGACCTCCTCGAGGGGTTGGTGGACCCCGGTCGAGGTCTCCGCATGCACGAGGGCGACGGCCCGCGCGTCGGGGTGCTCGGCCAGGGCTGACGCGACCTGGTCGGTGGGGATGGCGCGCCCCCAGGGCTGCTCGAGGGTCACCACCTCGGCGCCGGCTCGGCGGGCGGTGTCGGCGATCCGTCCGCCGAACACGCCGTTGACACCCACGATCATGGTGTCGCCGGGCTCCACGATGTTCACCACCGAGGTCTCCATGCCGGCGCTGCCCGTCCCGGAGACCGCGTAGGTCAGCCGGTTGCTCGTGCGGAACACCTGTCGCAGCATGGCCGCCAGCTGGTCGGTGACCTCGAGGAACCACGGATCGAGGTGGCCGATCATCCCCCGCGCCTGCGCCGCGAGCACGTCCGGGTGTACGGGTGAGGGCCCCGGACCGAGCAACAGGCGCTCCGGTGGCTGCGCGGGCGAGGTCAGGGGCACCCGGGGGTGGGTGGCCTCCTCGGCGGTGGCCTCGGGGGCGGCGGCCGGGGTGGGGTCCGGCGTGGGATCTGCTGCGGGGTCAGCCACGGTGACGGGTCTCCTTGCCGGGAGCGGTCGTGGACGGCGGCGCCTCGACGGTCGGCGGTCGGCGCGCGCTCGTGGGGCCTCCCGACGCTAACGGGTCTGCAACTGCGGTGACGACACCGCTCCCGGTCAGACCGCCGGTCCGCACCGCCACCGGGGCGTCCGCCGTCCCGTCCCGCTCACGACGCCACACCACCCCGGCTGACCCCCAGCCAGCCCCTGCTCACGACGCCACACCACCCCGGCTGACCACGAGGTACGCGCCGGCCACGAGCAGCAGGGCGCCGACGATCCGGACGGGGTCGAGGGGGATCGTGCGCGCGAGCACCCCCGAGGACTCCAGGGCGAAGCCCACCGCCAACTGCACCCCGGTCACCACCGCCAGGGTCGAGGCGAGCCCGAGCCCCGCGACCGCCACCGCGATCCCGGTGACCAGGAGCAACCCGGCGACCCCACCCAGCAGTACCCACGGGATCTCCCGCACCACCGCGAACTGGAACCCCAGCCGCGGGCTGACGACGAGGATCACCACCCCGACGACCAGCCCACCGACGTGGACCCAGGTCGAGGCCACGAGCGGGTTGAGTCGCTCCCCCGCGGCACCGATGATCGCCGACTGCACGGCGATCAGGCAGCCGGCGAAGATGGCAGCGGGCAGCGCGAGGTTCACGGCGACTCCGGTCGATCGGGTGGGGTGTCGGGGCGGTCACGCTCAGCGGCGGTCACGGCCACGGCAGCGGCCCGGGCATGGCAACAGGCACGTTCACGGTCACGGCTACGACCACGCTCCCGGCACCGACCGCAGCCACAGCCGCGGTCACGGCCACGACCTCGGCATCAGCCTGCCATCGGCGCGAGGCGGGCCGTGAAATGCCGTAGCCACCTCGGCTGTTCGACGATGCGGTAGCCGGGGATCTCCTCCGCGCGGGCGGCCACAGCGGCGATCACCTCGCCGACGTAGTCGACGTGGGACTGGGTGTAGGTTCGCCGTGGCAGGGCGAGCCGGACCAGTTCGTGGGGTGCCACCTCGTCGGGAGCGCCGTCGGCGCCGGGCCGCCCGAACATCAGCGTGCCGATCTCCACGCCCCTGACCCCGCCTTCGAGGTAGAGCTCGCAGGCCAGGGCCTGGGCCGGTAGGGCGCTCTGGGGCAGGTGGGAGAGCAGGGCACCCGCATCGAGGTAGACGGCGTGCCCACCCGGTGGGCGGACCGTTGGCACCCCGGCGTCCCAGGCCTTCTCGGCGAGATAGGCGGCGGTGCGCACGCGGTAGCGCAGGTAGTCGGGCTCGGTGACCTCGGTCAGGCCGACGGCCAGGGCGTCGAGGTCGCGGCCGGCCAGTCCGCCGTAGGTCGGGAACCCCTCGGTCAGGATCAGGTCGTCCCGGCAGCGCGCCGCCACCTCGGTGTCGTTGAGGGCGAGGACACCGCCGATGTTGGCCAGGCCGTCCTTCTTCAGGCTGATGGTGCAGCCGTCGGCCAGCCGGAAGGCTTCCTCAGCGATCTCCCGGGGGGTGCGGTCGTGCTGGCCAGCCTCGCGCTCGTGGACGAACCAGGCGTTCTCCGCGAACCGGCAGGCGTCGAGGATGAAGGGGGTTTCGAAGCGGTCGCACAGGGCACGCACGCCGCGGAGGTTCTCCAGGCTGACGGGCTGGCCGCCGCCGGAGTTGTTGGTGATGGTCACGAGCACGAGCGGGACCCGATCCCCCTCCTCGGCCAGGGTGCGCTCGAGCGCGTCGAGGTCGATGTTGCCCTTGAAGGGCGCATCGAGTTGGAGGTCGCGGCCCTCGGGGCAGACCAGGTCACGGGCCTCCGCGCCCTGGAACTCCACGTTGGCACGGGTGGTGTCGAAGTGGGTGTTGTTGGGGACCACGTCACCATCGCTGACCATCGCGCCGAAGAGGATCCGCTCGGCGGCGCGTCCCTGGTGGGTGGGGATGATGTGCGCGAAACCGGTCAGCTCGCTGACCGCGGCGTGGAAGCGGTCGAAGGAGCGCGCGCCGGCGTAGGACTCGTCGCCGCGCATGATCGCGGCCCACTGCTCCGAGGACATCGCGCCGGTACCCGAGTCGGTGAGCAGGTCGATGAGCACATCGTCGGCGTGGAGGGTGAACAGGTTGTAGCCGGCGGCGGCCAGGGCCTGCTCGCGCTCCGCGCGGGTGGTGAACCGCAGGGGCTCCACGGCCTTGATGCGGAAGGGCTCGATGATGGTGCGCTGGGGCATGTGCGCGGCCTCCGGGCAGATCGGACGAGCCTAACGGGACCGGGGCGGGGGTCGAGCCTGGCGTCGGGGCCGGCGCCAACCGCCGGCCGCGGCCACCCCCGGCCGCGGCCACCCCCGGCATGCAGCGAACCGACCGCCAGGGGGTCACAGCACTTCACACCTCACCAGCGCAGGAACCCCACCACCGCCACCCCCCGGCTGCCAGCCAAGGCATGCAGCGAACAGACGGCCGGGGGGTCACAGCACTTCACACCTCACCAGCGCAGGAACCCCACCACCGCCACCTGCAGGACCGGCGTCGGCGCAGCGGCCACACCACTGCCACCGACACCGCTGCCACCACCACAGCGGTACGCGGTCAGAGCGCCACCCGCTCAGAAGCACGCCGCCGCGAGGGAGGGGTACGGGTTGACCGCACTCCCACCACCGGGGTGCCGCTCGAAGTGGATGTGCGGCGGGCCACCGCGTGCGTTCCCGGTGTTGCCGTTGTAGGCGATGTGCTCACCGGCCTGCACCCGCGTGCCGACCGCACCCCGCTCCGCGTAGCCCTGAAGATGGGTGTAGAAGTAGGTGCTGCCGTCATCGCCGCGCAGGTACAAGGAGATGCCGCCCAGCCGGCTGTTGGAGTGCCGGGAGATCACCCCGTCGGTGAAGGCGTACACCGGCGCCCCCATCGGACCCATGATGTCGGTGCCCTGGTGCCGACGCCCGCCGGACCGCGGGAACCCCCACGAGTCGATGAAGTGGGTGAGGTGGCGGTCGAGGGGACACGCGTAGGTGCCCTGCTGCCCACTCCGGTCGATGGTGCGCTGCCGCGCGGCGGTCGCCTCCAGGGAGGCGACCTGGGCCTCCGCGCGCTCCAGCTCGGACTCCAGGCCCGCCTGGTCCACGGCCAGCTGCTCGGTGAGCTGCTCGAGTTCCTCGCGCTGCTGCTCGGCCAACGCCGTCGTCTGGTCGAGGGCGGTGCGTGCCGCAACCGCCTCCTCGAGGCCGGCGGTGTCCCGCTCCTGCACCAACGTCGCCAGGGCGACCCGTTCGATAGCCACCTGGGGGTCGCCGGCGGCCAGGAGCAGCTCCAGCTGCGAGGTGCTCCCGTGGATGAACACCGCACGGGCCCGCTCGGCCAGGCCCTCCTCCGTGGCGGCAGCCTCCTCCTCCAGGGCGACCGCCTCCGCCGCTAATCGTTCGAGCTCCTCACGGGCCAGCTCGACCTCGGCCCAGGTTGCCTCGTAGCGGGCGGTGAGCTCTGCGAGCTCGTCCTCGAGCCCGCCCCTGCGGTCACGCGCATCGTCGAGGTCCGGCGCAGCAGTAGCTGGGACGCCGAGGTACCCCGGAGCCAGGAGCGCAGCGAGCAGCACGACACCCGCGCTGCACAGGGCAGTCCAGCGCGACGGGGCGCGACGCGCCGACGCTGTCCAGCGCGA
>SKTN01000009.1 GCA_007117945.1 Nitriliruptoraceae bacterium
AATCCGGCACCTGAAGGAGATCGCATGTGGGGATCGAGTCACGCGAAGATCCACCAGGCCGAGAACCAGGCGCACGGTCGCGAGAACCAGTTCCCGTGGCGACGCGGCCGCCTCGGCATCATCATCATCCCGGCCGCCACGCTGGTGGCGTTCGCCGTCGCGGTCACCATCTATCTCATCGCCACCTGACCGCACGCACGCCGAATCCGCCCCTCCTCGACGACCACGTCGTTGAGTGGATCCGGGCCCGGCAGCGGTCACCTGACCCGGGCCGTCTCCGCCCGCGTGAGCTCAAGTCCGGACCATGTCGGCCGATGCACGGGTATGCGCCTGGATCGGTGGAAGATCGGATCAGGCCTCGGTGTCGTGGCCGCGGCGGGCTACCTCCTGTTCGGCCACCATGAGCTGTTCCGCGAGACCCTGTGGGTCCTGGTGCTGGTGGCCTCCTGCGCCGCGGTGGTGTGCGGCGTCCGCAAGAACCAGCCCGAGCGTCACCGCCCCTGGTGGCTGCTGCTGGCCGCCCTGGCGATCATCACCGTCGCCAACCTGATCGACTTCCCCCTGTGGTCGACGTCGTCGTCCACGGCGATCGCCGACGCCCTGTCGATGCTGGCCTTCCCCTTGATCGGCCTCGGGGCGTTGGCGCTGACCCGCAGCCAGGTCCCCGGCGGTGACCGCGACAGCGCGATCGACGGCGCCATCGTCATGATCGCCATGGCCACGGTGCTGGCGGGCACGGCCTACCACCCCGAGCACATGACCGGCGAGGTGGCGCTGACCACGCGCCTGCTCCACACCGCGGTCGCGCCCCTGATGATGGCCGCGATCGCCGCGGCGACCTTCCGGCTGCTGTTCGTCGGATCGCTGCGCAACGCCTCCGCCTGGTTCATGGTGGCCGCTGCCTTCGGCGGGCTGCTCGGCAACGTGTCCCGCGCCGTCCTGCTGTCGTCCGGCACCTACGAGCGGGGCGTGGCCAGCGACGTGCTCGTCCTCACCGCCTACATCGTCATCGGCCTGGCCGCCCTCCACCCGTCGATGACCGAGCTCAGCGCCCCCGCGGACCGCCGTCACCGGCGCTTCACCTACGCCCGTTTGGCCGTGCTCGGCAGCTCCCTGCTCGCCGCGCCGGCCACCCTGCTGCTGCGCCGCGTCGACGGCGAGCACCTGATCACCGTGATCGCCTCGGTGTTCCTCGCGCTGCTGGTCCTGTGGCGCCTCAGCCGGCTGGCCATGGAGCGGGAACGCACCCGCGCCCAGTTGCGCCGTCGGGCGGAGCGCCAGGAGGTCCTCGCGGAGCTCGGCCGTCGCGCCCTGCACGGCCACGACGTGGATGCGTTGATCGACGAGGCGATGTGCCGGTGTGCCGACCACCTCGACACCAGCTCCTGCGAGGTGGTCGACCCCGGCCTGCTGCCCGCACGCCTCGGGCCCGTCGCCGAGGGCTCCGCCCGGCTCCCCGTCGAGGAGGAGGGCCGCTGCCTGGTGGCGGAGCGCGCCACCGCCTTCAGCGACGAGGACCACAGCTTCCTGGCGGCCATCGCCAACCTCATCAGCGTCGCGATCGAGCGGCAGGCCACCCAGGAGATGCTCCACGACGCCGCGGTCCGCGACGGGCTCACGGGGTTGGCGAACCGGACCCTGCTCCTCGACCGGCTCAGCCACGCCATGGTGCGCCGCCACGCCGAGGGCACCGCTCCCCACGTGCTGTTCGTCGACCTCGACGGGTTCAAGCGGGTCAACGACGACCTCGGTCACCACGCCGGGGACCAGGTCCTCATCGAGGTCGCCCGCCGGCTGCAGGAGGCGGTGCGCGCCGAGGACACCGTGGGCCGGCTCGCCGGTGACGAGTTCGTCGTGGTGTGCGACGCGCTCAGCCCCGAGGACGCCCAGCGGGTCGCCCTCCGTGTCACCGAGTCCTTGCAGCGTCCCTTCGAGGTGGACGGTCGCACCGTGCGCGTCACCGCCAGCCTCGGGCTCGCGGCGGTGGGTGACGAGGTGTCCGATGCCGAGCACGCCCTGGCGCAGGCCGACACCGCCATGTACGTCGCCAAGGCGCAGCCCGGTGCGGCGATGGCCACCTTCGACGGTGCCCTCGGGGAGGCGCACGCCCGCCGCCGTGTGCTGGAGCGGGAGCTCGAGCGGGCGGTGGCCGAGGACGAGCTGGCCCTGGTCTTCCAGCCCCTGTGGCACCTCGACGGTCACCGGGTCATCGGCGCGGAGGCGCTGCTGCGCTGGGACCACCCCGAACAGGGTCGCCTCAGCCCCGCCCACTTCCTGCCCATCGCGGAGCTCAGCGACCTGATCCTGCTCGTGGGGGACTGGGTGCTCGAGCGGGCCTTCGAGCACGCGGCGCGGTGGCAGGCCCAGCTCGAGGACGACGTGGCCTGGACGCTGTTCGTCAACCTCGCGGGGCGCCAGCTCGCGGACCACCGCCTGGTGCGGCGGGTCGAGCAGCTGCTCGCCGACCACGGGGTGCAGCCCGGGCGCATCGGTTTCGAGGTGTCGGAGACCGCCGTGGTCGATGACCGGGTCGTGGCGACGGCGTCCGCGCTGACCGGGCTCGGGGTGCGGCTGGCGATGGACGACTTCGGGGCCGGCTACTCCTCGATCGCCCACCTGCGCAGGCTCCCCCTGGACATCCTGAAGCTGGACGGCTCCCTGGCGGCCAACGTGGTCGACGGGCCCCAGGACCGTGCCATCGTGCGGGCCGTGTGCGCCATCGCCCACGAGCTCGGGATGCAGGTGCTCGCCGAGCGGATCGAGACCGCCACCCAGCGCGCCGTGCTCCACGGCCTCGGCTGCCACCTCGGTCAGGGCTTCCACCTCGGTCGTGCCGTGGAGCCGGAGGCGCTCCGGCTGCCGGGCGGGGCGTCATCGGTCCGTATCCACGGTCCGAAGGCGCTGGTGTCGTGAGTCGCGCGGCCCCTGCACATCGGGGGATGGTGATCGAACGGACACTGTCCGTTCGATACGCTACGGGCAGGCGCTGCCGACGGGGGAGACGGCGGCCACGCGCCGCCGCACCGGGCTGCGCCTGTCGCTCCCGAGCCTGCGAAGGTCCCGTGATGGCCTGGTTCCGTGCTGCACCCCGACGCTGGGCGATCCGCGCTGCGATCGCCCTGGTCGTGGTGCTGCTGCTGCCGGTGCCCTGGCTCCACGTCATCTCCGACGATCCCATCGGGACCACCTGGCGCCTCAACGGGCGCCTGCAGGTCAACGGGGAGTCGATCGACCCTCCGGGCCGGTGGTCGTGGTTGGCCGTCGGCCGGCCCGCGCTGGTGGGCGAGGTGGTCCGCGATGCGGTGTTCGGCAGCGACGATCCGCCCACGGACATGCGCGGGGACTCCATCGTGCTGCGGCCGGCCCTCGCGGAACCCGCGGCCGCTGCGGTGGGCCTGCGCCACGCCGGCGTCGACATCCCCCTCGGCCTGCTCGTCGAGGCCTACGACCCGATGGTGGAGGGCCTGCCCCAGCGCGCTGTCCTCACCCGTCTGCAGGGGGTGCAGCTCACGGACCGGGCGGCGTGGGACCACGCCACGTCGGTGGTGCAGGTGCCGGAGATCGGTGATGGTCAGGACGGGTTGGCCACCTCGGTGCCCGAGCACCTCAGCTTCGAGACCGCCACCGCCGGGGTGTTCCAGGTGGAGCGCACCGCCGACGGGCTGCCCTACCGGGTGGTGCGCACCCTGGACACCGCACCCCAGGCCTTCGACGCGCGCATCGCCTTCCAGGCGACGGAACTGCTGCCCGTGGACTGGTTCCGTGAGCTGTCGCTGGGCAGCTCCCACGGGATGATGGTGGCGCTGACCACCTACGCCCACGTCTTCGAGGGTGACCTCGCCGCCGGGCGTCACGTGGCCGGGACCGGCGGCATCCGCGGGGACGGCACCGTGGTGCCGATCGGTGGACTGACCGCCAAGGCCACCGCCGCCAAGCGTTCGGGTGCGGACGTGCTGTTCTACCCGGCGACCCAGGCGGCGGTCCTGGAGGACTTCGACCCCGGTGCCATGGCGCTGGTGCCGGTGACCACCCTCACCGACGCCATCGAGTGGCTGACGGGCCCGGTGGCCTGAGCGGATCCGCACCGGCGGCGCGCCGCTGCGTCCCGGCGATCCGACCCGGGCGGCGGCGCCTCTTCCCCTGGCGGTGCCGCCGTCGTATCCTTGCGCTGCGGGCGCCTGCCAAGGCCGCCGCGCGGAGCGTCCCCGTGGACATCTCACTGCAGCCCACCGCCGTCCCCGCGGGGGCCCGCCTGACGCCGTCCACGATCGTGGTGCCCCTCGACGGCACCGCTGCCGCGGATGTCAGCCTGCCCGTCGCCCGGTGGCTGTGCGCGGCCTTCGGCGCCGACCTGCAGCGGGTGACCGTGGAGACCAGCGGCATCGAGGATCCCGTCGGGTTGGTGGACGACGATGGCGAGGTGGAGTACGTCCTGCACGGCAGCGGTGTCGGCACCGCCCTGATCGCCCACCTCGCGCAGCAGCCCGGCGCCCTGGTGTGCATGGCCAGTCGGGCGCGCGGCGGTCTGCAGCGTCGGCTGAGCGGCAACCTCGTCGACCACCTCGTGGCCGGTGGCAGTGCACCGATGGTGGTGGTCGGTCCCGGCTGTGCACAGGAGGTGGCCGGCACCCCGCCCGCCACGATCCTGCTCGCCGCCAGCGACCACATGCCGGCCGGCAGCGCGCAGCTGTGCGGTCGCTGGGCGATGGCCATGGACGCCGACGTCACCGTGGCCACCGTGCTGCCGCCCGTCGGTGCCGGTGTGCCCCCGCATCCCCGGCGGCGGGAGGGGCCCGGCCGGCGGCCGGGCAGCGACGGCTTCCTCGGCGGGGTCGCGAGCTTCCCGGCCGGCGACAACGACCCGCTCCTGGGCCCGCTCGTCCGCACGTTGGCCAGGGCCGGGATCGCCAGTCAGGCCGTCACCCTGGCGGGCGGCACCGTCGCCACGGCCCTGCTGGCCTTCGCGGAGACGCTGCCACCGCCGGTGCTGATCGTGGCACCCGTGGGGGACCGGGACGGCCGGATCCCCGGCGACATCACCCACCACCTCCTGCAGCGCAGCCGCTGGCCCGTGGTGGCCAGCCTCGGGGCGCGGCACGGCTAGCCATCATGGAACGGTTGGCTCGGTCCCTGCCCGCCGGTCGAGGCCGGTGTGGAGCCGCCCCGGTGGGAGCGGCAGCGCTCAGTCCGCCTGTTCCAGCCACCGCAGCAGGGTGCGCACGGGCACGCCCGTGCCGTGCCGGCAGAGGTGGTCGCGGTCGCTGTCCAGCCACGCCGGCCCGGCGATGTCGAGGTGGGCCCAGGGCGTGCCGTCGACGAAGTGGCGCAGGAACAGCCCACCCACCGACGCACCCGCGCCGAGCTCCGGGTCGCCGATGTTGTTCATGTCCGCGACCTCGGACTCGAGCCCCTCGCTGAGCTCCTCCCACAGGGGCAGGTGCCAGGAGGGCTCGCCGGCCTCCCGACCGGCGGCCAGCAGCTGGCGCAGCAGGTCGTCGTCGTTGGCGAACACCCCGACGGCGTGCCGACCGATCGCGCGTGACACCGCACCGGTGAGGGTGGCGACGTCGACGATGGCGTCCACGTCGGCCTCCACCGCCAGCAGCAGCCCGTCGGCCAGCACCAGCCGGCCCTCGGCGTCGGTGTTGAGCACCTCCACGGTGGTGCCGTCGCGGTAGCGCACCACGTCGGAGGGCAGGGTGGCGCTGCCGCTCGGCATGTTCTCCGCCAGGCACAGCTCCCCGTGGACCTCCACGGGCAGGCCGAGCTCCGCCAGCACGCTGAACACCCCGAGCACCGCCGCGGCGCCCGCCATGTCGCCCTTCATCGCGTCCATCAGCGTGGAGGGGCGCTTGAGCGAGATGCCCCCGGAGTCGAAGGTGATGCCCTTGCCCACCAGCGACACCCGCGCGACGGGGTCGGACGGCCGGTAGCGCAGCCGCACCAGGCGGGGTGGGCGCGCGGAGCCGGCGGCCACGGCCAGGAGCCCCCCGCAGCCCTCGGCGGCCAGGCGCTCCTCGTCCCACACCTCCACCTCGATGTCCGGGCCGAGGTGCTCCTGCGCCCAGGTGGCGACCTCCTCGGGCCCCAGCCGGTTGGGCGGGGCGGCGACGAGGTCGCGGGCCACGCACTGGGCCCGGGCGTGGGCACTGGCGCGGCGCACGGCACCGGCCGCGGCCTCCGACAGCGAGGAGGGCACCACCACGGTGATGTCGGTGAGCCGGTGAGGCTTCGGGTCGCTGCGGGCGTCGTCGTAGCGGTAGGCGCCGAGCAGGGCGCCCTCCACCGCCGCCTGGATGGAGGCGGTGGAGGCCTCGACCAGGGGCAGGGTGGTGGCCACCGTGGCGGCGGTCGACGCCAGGGAGCGGATGGCGGCCCCCGCCGCCCGACGCACCATGGCGGTGTCCAGCTCGTCCAGGCGGCCGAGGCCGACCAGGGTCACCCGCCCCCAGGGCTGGCCGGGGGCGGAGAGGTGGACGACCTCGCCGGGCTTGCCCCGGAAGGCGACGTCACGGGGCACCGCGGTCAGGCCGAGGGCACGCAGGGCGGTGTCGGTGCCCGGGCCCTCGATCGCCCCGCGGAACACCGGCACGATCAGGGCGTCCACCGCCAGTTCGTCGATGCGGTCGGTGGTGACGTGGACGGCAGGCAGGGTCGGCACGGCGTGACGGTCTCCCGATCGGCGGTGGGGCCGCCTGAGCCTACTTCCCGCGGGCGGCGTCGCCGTACCGTGGGACACGGATCCGCGCCAGGCTGCCCGGGCCGTCCTCGGCGTCGGTGAGCGCGACGTCGCCGCCGAGCTGGGTGGTCAGACGCCAGGTGGCGTACAGCCCGAGCCCCAGGCCCTGGTAGCGGCGGGTCAGGGAGGACTCGCCCTGTTCGAAGGCCTCGAAGAGGTGCTCCACCCCGCCCTCGGGCAGGCCCTCGCCGTGGTCGCGGATGGTGATGATCACCTCCTCGTGGGCGCTGGCGTCACCGTTCCCGTTGCCGTTCGCCTCGCTGGCGGCGCCGGGGGCGATGGCGACGTGTAGTTCCACGGTGGCGTCGTCGGGGGAGAAGCGCAGGGCGTTGTCCAGCACGCAGCTCAGCGCCGTGCGCAGGTGCACGCTGCTGGTGCGCAGACGGGCGTCGAGGGCGCCCTCGAGCCGGAGCCGCTCGCGGGGGTCGTAGCCGCCGCGGGTGGGCAGCTCGGCGATCGCCGCGTCGATCACGGCGCGGATCGGCACCTCGCGGGGCTCGAGCTGCCGGTCGTGGTCCACGGCCGCGTCCAGCACCGCCGCCAGGGACTCCATCCGCTGGGAGGCCCGGCCGATCGCGGCGACCAGCTGCGGCGCCCGGGGCGCGACCCGCGGGTCGCTGCGGCCGAGGAGCTCCGCGCTGCCGCGCACCACGGTGATCGGGGTCCGCAGCTCGTGGTTGATCAGCTCCAGCATCCGCTCGCGCTGGCGGGCCAGGCGCAGCTCCACCTCGGCGTTGGCGCGGGCGGCCTGTGCGGCGGCGATCGCCTCCGCCCGGCTGGCGGCATCCAGACGGCGCAGCACCACCGCGACGAAGCTGCCGATCACCAGGAACGCCAGGGTGCGCGGCAGCCAGTTCGCCAGGGGCTGCGGCTCATCCGTCGCGACCACCAGGGGCAGCAGGGGACCGCACAGGATCCCGGCCGTCAGCGCGGTGAGCACCGTGCCGGGTACGTCGCGGTGGGCGGCGGCGTAGAGCACGGGGGCGTAGAACAGGTGGGGTGCCACGGTGTGGCTGCCGCCGGCGAGGTAGTTGCCCGCCCAGGCGGCGCCCAGCAGGGCGAGCAGGACGAGGATCTGGCCGAACGAGCGGACACCCGAACCGACGTCGTACCTGAGTTGCACGCGTGCTCCGCCCCGTCGTAGCGGCGGGCCCTCCGTCCCGCCCTCGTCCCTGGCCCTCACGCATCGTAGTCACTGCCACGCGGGCCGTCAGCGAGCCGGTACCGCGTGCGGGTGGCGGTGCGCGGCGTGCAGTCCTGTGGCGTCCGGCAGCCGGACGATGGTACTGGCGCTAACGTTTTCTCCGGCGATCTGCCGAAGCGACCACGGACGGTGCGCCATGCCACGTCCCGTGCTCGGAGCCGATGAGGGAAGGAACCCATGTGCGGATGACGACCTACAGCAGCCACAACCTGCGGGAGATCCCCGGGATCGAGCGCCTGGATCCCGGACGGTTGCAGGAGATGGAACTGGTCGCATCCGTCCTGCCCTTCAAGGTCAACAGCTACGTGGTGGACGAGCTCATCGACTGGTCGGACCCCGACGACCGGGTGTTCCACCTCACCTTCCCCCAGCCCGGGATGCTCTCCGAGCGCCACATGGACCTGCTGCGCGGCGCGGGGGACAAGCGTGCGCGGCGCGAGGTGGCCGCGGGCATCCAGCTAGAGCTCAACCCCCACCCCAGCGGCCAGGCGCTGAACATCCCCAGGACCGAGGACGGCGAGCTCGAGGGCATCCAGCACAAGTACCGCAACACCGTGCTGTTCTTCCCCTCCCAGGGCCAGACCTGCCACGCCTACTGCGCCTACTGCTTCCGGTGGCCGCAGTTCGTCAACCTCGACG
>SKTN01000348.1 GCA_007117945.1 Nitriliruptoraceae bacterium
GCTGGAGGGGCAGCGATGCTGCCGAGCGGTCGATGACCCGCGACGTGGAGCATGGGGTGCACGGCCACCGGCACGTGCGGGGGCGACGGCTGCCGCAGGGTTCAGGTCAGGTCGTTGGCGGCCAGCGCGCCGCTGATGACGTCGCGGGCCGCGTCGTGGAGCTTGCGGTTGTGATTGCGCGAGAAGCCACGCAGGAGCCCGAAGGCGGCGTCCATGGGGATGCCCATCCGCTCGGCGATGATGCCCTTGGCCTGCTCGATGCCGATGCGGGTCTGCAGGGCCTGCTGGAGCTGACCCTCGACGGCGTGGGCGCGATCGAGTTCGCGCTGCTGGAGCAGGCCGATGGTGGCGACGTCCGCCATCGCCTGGACCACGGCCTCGGCCTGCTTGTCGATCCCGCCGGGCTGGGTCAGGAACAGATTGAACGCGCCGAGGATGGTCCCGCGAAGCCGCAACGGCACGGCCTGGACCGAACGGAACCCTGCTGCCACGGCGTGGGGTGCGAACAGCGGCCACCGGTGGGTCTCGGTCTCGAGGTCCTCCGCACCGACGGGGACCCCTGTGGTGAAGCAGTCCTGGCAGGGGCCTTCCTGGTTCTGGACCTGGAACAGTTCCAGCAGGTGGGTCCGCTCATGCGACGCGGCGACGAACTGCAGGTCACCGGTCTCATCGACCAGCAGGATCCCTGCCTCGGAGGCCGTGCCGAGCTCCACGACCCGCTCGGTCAGGGAGGAGAAGAACTCGACGACGTCGAAGTCCTCCACCAGGGTGTCCGCGAGCGCCACGAAGGTCTCGACCAGGCGCCGTTCGCGGCTGGGGGCGGTGTCACGGGTTGCGATCATACGATCCTCTTCCTTGACGGTTCCCCGCCCTCGATGACAACGGTAGTGCCGGCAGCTGCCGGCTAGTCCTTGAGCGGTCTGAGCGTGAGGCGATGTTCGACGACCTGTTTGGCGATCTCAGCCAGGCTCGCGCCCTCGGTGAACGCGTGGGCGCGCAGCAGCGCAAGGGCGGCCGCGACGGGGATCGCGAGCTGCACCGACACCACCCCGGACGCCTGGTGGACCTCCACGGCGTTGGACAGGCTGTCGGTGAACACCGAGTCGAGTTCATCCGGTGGCCGCCCCGCCTGCAGCGAGAGGAACAGGTTGAGCGCGAACCGGGAGAACACCAGCGCATCCGCGTACTGCCCGGAGGTCAACTCCCCGGCGACATGCTGATACAGCGTGAACGCTCCCAGGCCGACGGAACCGGAGCGCAGGGGGAAGGCGAACACCGCGCGCAGCCCGGCGTCTGCGGCCGCCGCAGCGAAGGCCGGCCAGGTGGCATCGAGCTCGAGGTCGGGGACCTCGACCGGTGACCCGGTCCGGTGGGCGGTGTAGGAGGGACCCTCACCCAGATCGAACTGCAGGGCTTCGCCGGCCCGTCCACCGTCGGTCACACAGACCGTCTGCAGCCCGCTGGCAGCGAGGTCCTCGCTGGCGCCCAGCGACACCCCGACCCCCGCCGCATCCAACAGCTTGGCCGCCGCCGCGCACATGCGCACCTCCGGGGGACCCGGCGGCTGCGCAGCGAACGCCTCCGCCACACGCAGGATCCGGCCCGGCTCCGCCTCAGTCATGATACGTGCAGACCAGCGAGGTGACGGCAGGCCCGATCGGCCAACGCTCCAACATCATCACCCCAGACCCATCGGCCGTGCGAGCCGTGCCAGGGACCAGAGCACGTCGTGCGGGGCAAGCACCCTACCCCCCCCGCCATCTCGGTGCGCCACTGATCGGTAGCCGGGCATCGTCGATCTGCGATGTCGCGGGTCCATCCCTTTCGAACCTCGCGGGGACTTCCCTCCCGCGACCCGGTACGGTGCCCGACAGCGGAAGCCGTCCGGTCCCCCTTCACGACCTGGTGACCGAACCTCCGCGACGTGCTCCAGATCCTGGCATGACGACGCACCTCAGCCATGTCGCCGGGATGGAGCACGCTATGTCGCTGTTCGCGACCATCAGGTCGACCGACCGTTCGTCTCTCGACCGCGAGCGATCCGCCGACGTTGTGGAACCGTCGCCGTCCGAGCCCGTCGAGGCGTCCCTGCCACGACATCTGCTGGTCTCCCTGGCCGGGATCACCGCGGACGTCACCTCCCTGCAGCACGCTCATGCGGAGGAGCCGCAGCTCCATGCCGCCCTGGGGACGATCCTCCGCAGGCTCGACGGCCTCGTCGACAGCATCTACCAGCGTTCCGCGCACCGGGCCGCATCCAGCGTGCACCGTGCCGGGATCGCTGCAGTCTCCGCTTCCCCGGTGCTCGCCGGCGTGCCGGACGGCCTCTCGGACACGAGCAACGTCGCTCGCCTGGCCGAAGGGCGCACCCGTCCGCTCACCGATCACGCTTCCTAACGCACCGCCATCGATCACGGAAGGAGGCAGCCATGGGCATCGGCATCGGACTCGGAACACTCGTACTGATCGTCATCCTCGTCGTCGTGCTCCTGTAGACGCCGCAGGCACCCTCACCCTTTCACTGGCACCAGCGAACATGGAGTAGCCAGGGCTGCCGTCGGCTTGGTCATCCTCGTCCGCCTTCTGTCGCCTGTCCGTGGCGGCGTCGGCCCCGGCGCCGTGATCACCCCGCTGGCACTGTTCCCGGCCACGCGTGCTGGCCCCGCAGTAGAGGTGCCTACGTTGCTGGAGGTGGCCGCCGGCGGTTGCGGTCGTGACCACCCCCTGGGTGGCGTTGAACATCGGTGCGGTGCTCACGGTGGGCGCCCCTCCCACTGATGGAACGGTTGACGCTAGGGCCACTGGTCGCTAACTTATGCAAGCGCTGTCGGCAATAGCTGTGGCAGCGCGACGCGCCGCCGATTTCAGCACGATGAGCGTCGCACCGTAGATGCGTTCAGACAGCGAGCGCCCAGCCTGGGAGGCTGTGGCCCTCGCGCCCCCCGGGTCCACCGTCGATCCGATCGGGGACTCCTATGAACCATCAGTTCTTCTGTGGTGGAAGCTACGCACGGATCGATGGCGTGTGGCGTTACCAGTGGGGCGCCGAGGTCCCGGGCGCCACCGATCTGACGTTCGGTGATGTGCTGGCTATCGACAGCCAGTGCGTCTGTGTCGAGACCGTCCTTGCCTTCCGGCCACTGACGCCGGCCGAGCGTCGGTGGTTGGCCGGAGAGTCCGCACTCAGCGAGCAGGTGCTGGTGCGTCGACGTCCGGGCTACCAGCCGCACGCCGGCGACCTGATCATCGGCCTGTTGGCGCCCGAACTCCACCCGCTGACCATGCTCACGGTGGGTCAGATCGCGGACGCCGCCGAGGTGTCCAAGGCGACCATCGACAGCTATCGCTACCGGGGCTACCTCCCGGAACCGCAGGCCACCCGCGGTCGCACACCGCTGTGGGCACGACCGATCGTCCGCCACTGGCTGGCCACGCGCCCCGGGCCGGGCTGGCGGACCGATGTCTATGACAGCAAGCCCAGCGAGCGCAGCTCCCACCTCGAGGGCACGACCCCCGAGCTCGCACCGTCGGCGTAGCCGCGGTCCGTCCCGGCTCGCGGTGGATCGGGGGCCCTTGCGCGCGTCGGGTTCATCGACGAGAGGGACGTCCACGTCCGGCTGGCGAACTCCTCCGTGCAGGTGCTGGTCGGTGACCGAGAGGTGCCTACCGCAGCGAGTCCGCTCCATCCCGAGGGATCTGCAGGAAGGCATAGCCGAGCTGATCGTCGGCGAACAGCTCATAGCTCGCCACCGCGCTGCGCAACAGCAACTGCGTGAGTTCGTGGACCACCAGCCGGCGGCCCGGTCGAGCACGTCGAGTGACGATGCGGACGTAGATGTCCGTCTCGTCGTGTGCGATCGACAGCTGCAGCTGGGTCCATGCTGACGCGTCGTCGATGAGCACCGCTGCCACCTCATCGGCGGCCAGCTGCAGGTCGCGAGCACGGGCGTTGGTTTCACCGAGCTCCTCCGCGAGGGTGCCCAGCGCGGTCCGGATCGTGGGCAGGAAACCGAGGTGAGCGGGAACCGTGCACAACACCGCTGCCGGTGGCGCAGACTGAGCTGCACGACCCGGCACCGCTGCAGCGGGCACGACGCCCTCAGTCGGTCGCATGAAGATCGCCCTCACACCTGCCGGTCCGGTCGAACGGTGGGGCGTTGGCGAGCGTCGAACGGTTCCTGGGGCACGGGCAGGAGCACCCATGGTTGACGATCTCGGCATCCCGCTCGACCATGCCGGCCATCATGCACCCCTCCCTGTCAGCGTCCATCTCCGGATCATCTCCAACGTCCTCACCATGTTCGGGATCGACGCCGTATCCCGCGGCGTGCGTGTCCGTCGGCTCGGTGGTGTCGCTCTCGCAGCCGACAGCTGTCGCGGACCGCATGGTCCGGATCGCCCGGAAGGCTGCTCCCATCTGACCACGGCCTCGGGTCTGGGGTCGCGTTCCGGGACTGGCCCACACCTCGCACCTTCACTGTGTCGACGCCGCGGCGCGGGTGGCCGTGGCGTTCCCGGCCGAGCGACGGGGTCCGGGCCCAGTTCAGCTAGCCGGCGGTCTCATGTCGCCCCCGGCCGAACCTCGCCAGGTTCGGTCCCCATCGGCCCTGAGAGGAGCGCCGTGACGCCCGGCGGACCGACGGCTCCCAGAGGCACATGTGCAGGCGGTCTGACCCGTGGCCACGGACCACAGCAACCACGGACGGGGCGATGTTGGTAACGCAACGCGATGAGCCCGGCACGGGTGGGAGGATCACGGGCACGACAACGGAGGCGTTCGGCAAGATCACTGGCAACGAGAACACCGAGAGTGCGGGTGAGGCCCAGCAGCAGCAGGCGCAGAAGTCCGACGAGGCGTCGCGGCACGAGCAGAAGGCCGAGTGCAAGCGCGCGGAGCAGGCCGACCACAAGGGCGACCAGATGCGCCGCGAAGGCCGACCGACGCGCGTCGAGACCTACGCCATCGGTGTGCCTCCGTCGGCGCATCCAGGACCTCGAGGCGATCAACGATGTCCTGCTAGTTGCCCGTGACCTGATCCGTGTGGCGCTGACCGTCCGGGATCGGCAGGTCCCGCGCACCCTTGTGCTCGACCAGGTAGGCACCGACGATGCCGGCGAGGGTCGCGAACACCACCACCGAGTAGCTGCCGAGCACGACGTCGAGGAGCCGACCGACCCCGTCCAGGGTCGTGGGTTGGCCGGTGATGGTCGCCATCGCTGCCCGGTAGAGGGCCTCGGTGTAGGAGTCGACGTCGCTGAGCACGAAGAGGAGCTGGCTGGCAGCCAGGATCGTGATGCCGGTCACCGCGGCGAGCCACGCCACACGGCCCCGCAGGCGCCGCCCGGCTGTCCGGGTCGCACGCAGCGCCGAGGAGAGGATGCGGCTGGTCCGGAGCAGGCGAAGGATCCGCACGGCCCGCAGTGCGCGGAAGATCCGCAGGAACGGCAGCGCGAGGAAGATCAGCTGCCACCAGTTGCGACGGAGGAAGCGGCCGCGTGAGGGGGCCACGTAGAACCGCAGGGCGAACTCCGCGACGAACGCGGCCACGATCGTCCAGGACGCGATCTGGAGGACGGTGCCGAGGACCCCCTCCGGCTCGACGATGGTCTCGGCGAGCACGAGCAGCAGGAACGCGATCCCGAGGGCGGACATCGGGGCGTCCAGGCGGTCGGCGATCTCGTCAGCGAGTCGTTCCCGCTCTGCGTCGGCACGCGAGCGGATCGGTGCATCCGGCCTGGCTACCTCGTGCATCGATCACTCCCGTGAGCGCGTGCGTGGGCCCCGCCTCGGAGGACGGCGGCTGTGCCGCAGGCTCACGGCTGCGCGGCGCACCGCGGGGGCGGATCCAGCCCGGGCGAGAGGGGCCCCGACCGCCGATCCGCAGAGAGCTCGATCGCTCGGGGCGGTGCGTCGGTCCCCGTGGGGCGCTGGTCGCCCCTGCGGTCGACCAAGCGCACCGGGTGGTCGCCTCGGTCTAGCTAGACCGCTGCGTTGCGCCCCCGGTAGCCCGTGAAGGCGCCCACGATGAGGAGCACGACGGCGATGATCAGCACCCACCGGAGCGCCTCGACGAAGAGGCCGACCCCGCCGGCGACCAGTGCCAGGATGAGGATGAGTACGGCGATTCCCACTGCGTGTCCTTCGATCAGAACGGCCACCTGCTGCGACCGTGTTGCCTCCAGAGAACCACCGAGTGCTCCCGTCGAGGGGCGAGCAGGGCTGCCTGGTGACCGGGGTCCTGCTGCGTTCAACTGGACCGTGGGCCGAACTGGAGGAGGTGGTCGGTCAGGGGGGTGATTCCGCGCAGGCGGGCGATGGCACGGGGCCGTACGGTGCCAGCAGGCCCCGCCACGGGCTGTGGATCACGCGGGATGCCCGCATGCGAGGACGTCAGTGATCGCCAGACGACGCCACAGATCAGGGACCTCCGGAGCCGAGCTACGTCGCGATGTCGGCGCTCTGGCCACCGCCGCAGGCGCGCGTCGCGGAGCGGGTGGACACTCGCCCACACGCGTCGAGGGCAGCCCATGAGCGGGTCGGACGGTCTGCGGCGGGCGGGTGGTGCTGCGTGGGCGCTGGTGGGGTTGGCGTTGGCGGCTGCGGTGGTGGGCGTGGTTGCTGCGCAGGTCAGCCTGGTCCTGGTCGCGGTCACCCTTGCGTTGTTCCCGGCGACGCTGTTGGAGCCGGTCGCGACGTGGATGCGCGAGCGCGGTGTCCCCAACGCGGTGACGGCCCTGGTGACCCTGGTGGCGGGACTGGTGGTGATCGGTGCGGTGATCGGCGCGATGGTCCCCCTGGTGGTCGCCGAACTGCCATCGCTGATGGGCTCGGCAGGGGAGGGGCTGGGTGAGGTCCTCTCGTGGCTGCGCGACGGCCCCCTCGATCTCGATGTCGAGGGCTTCGAGGGGCTGGTGGGGATGGCTGCCGAGCGGTTCGGTGGTGCCGAGGCGGGGGGCCAGGTCGCGGGTGTGGCGATCAGCGCGGTCGAGGTGGTGACCGGCAGCCTGCTGCTGCTGGTCGTGTTGTTCTTCTACCTCAAGGACGGTGATCGGCTCCGCAAGGGCCTGATCGCCACGCTGCCGCGTGGGGCGCGGGAGCGGGCGTCCCGCCTGCTCGCTGGGGCGTGGCAGACGTTGGGCAGCTACTTCCGGGGGCAGCTGCTGGTCGCTCTGGTCGATGCGGTGGTCATCGGTGTCGGTCTGCTGCTGCTGGGGGTCCCGCTCGCGTTGCCGCTTGCGGTGCTCATCTTCTTCGGCGGCCTGTTCCCGATCGTCGGTGCGATCGTGACGGGCACCCTGGTGGTCCTCGTCGCCCTGGCCGACGCCGGGCTGACCTCAGGGCTCATCGCCCTGGGGCTGGTGGTGCTGGTGCAGCAGTTGGAGAGCAACGTGCTGCAGCCGCTGATCCTCGGCCGGGCGATCGCCCTCCACCCGCTGGTGATCGTGCTGTCGATCGTCGCAGGGTCGCTGGTGATGGGGATCCTGGGTGCCTTCCTGGCTGTACCCGTCGCCGCGATCATCGCGCGGACCATCGAGGACCTCCGCGAGGACGAGGAACCGGATCAGCAGCCGGGGCCGCACGCAGATCCCGATGGCACCGGCGAGCCTGCTGGCGGCGAGCGCGATGTGCGCAACGAAGATGTCCTCACCGTTGCGGCCACCGCCGCTGCCGCCCATCGCGAGCAACCCAACGGCTAGGCCCGAACCAGCCCCCGCGTCGCCCTGGTCGGGGTCGCATCGCTGACCTGGCTGTCCCTGCTCATCGGTGCGCTGTTCCCGGCGCTGGGCAAGATGTTCGTCCCCTTCGGCGACGACGAGGAGGTGGCGCGCACCATCTGCGTGGTCCTGGTGGCCCTGGTCCCGCTGTTCGCTGGGGCCGTGGTCGCCACGATGCGCAACAACCGTGGTGCCGGTGTTCGCCGTGTGCTGGGGTTCGTGGCCTCCGGCTACGTCTACGCCGCGGTCATCGGGCTGACCATGGCCCTGCTGGTGGTCCTGGTCCCCTTGCGCAAGGTGAGCCACCTCGTCACGGGTTTCGCCGTGCTGCGGGTGATGATCATGATCCCCGACGGCAGCTACGACGACGCGCTCGAGGAGCTGCGCACGGTGCTGGAGGACGCCGGGATCGACGCGGAGGTCGAGGACCCCCACGTGGTCCTGTTGAGCCTGTTCCGGTGGCTGGGGTGGATCCTGGGGCGCATCTTCGACCGTGACGTCGCTGACCGCATGCAGGTCCTGCGCGGCTACGTCGACGGGGACTGGTTCGAGAACATCCTGCACGCCGCGGACCTGTCCATCATCGGCAGCGACCAGGTCACCCACCAGATCCTGGCCGTGCTGATCGACGGCGTCGACGAGCGGGCGATGTATCTGACCTGGGACATGCCCTCACAGGCGCTGGAGGATCGGATCCGCGCCGCCCGCGACCGCCTCGAGCAGGATGATCGGCCCACCCGGCAGGAGTTCGAGGTGCTGGTGTCCGACCTCGTCGACCTCCAGCTCGAGCGCGAGACCTGGGACGCGGTCCGTCGCCTCATCTACCGGCTGGAGCGCGA
>SKTN01000405.1 GCA_007117945.1 Nitriliruptoraceae bacterium
CTCTGGCCCAGCTGCGGACCACCTTGGTGCGGTCGGAGTCGGCGTCGCCTGCAGAAGTGGTCGGTCCCTGGGCTCTCGCCCAGGGACCGACCACCTCACCGCCGCGCAGAACCCGTGGCCGCCGCCCAGCGCCCGTGACCGCACGCGGCCAGGCCCCGCCGAGCCGGCGTCGCGGCGACCGGAGCGCGGCCGCCGCCCCCCTCGGGTGGTGCCAGTAGGCTCCGACGGTCAGCCGAGTGGAGGCGATCGCGCGTGGATGGTTCGACCCGTGCCCTGGTGGACGCCGTCCCCCAGCGCGGCCGTCTCACCCACATCCTCCTGCGCCCGGAGCGTCGCGCAGCGGTGCGCAGCGTGGACCGCGCGACCGTGGTCGCCGGCCTGGGTCTGACCGGGGACCACCGGGCGAAGGACCGTGCGCCGGACCCCGCAGCCAAGCGCCAGATCACCCTGCTGCAGGCCGAGCACCTGCCGGTGGTGGCCGCGCTCCTCGGCCGCAGCGCAGCCGGGGAGGACGCGGGTGGCGCGTCGTTGGACCCCGCGCTGCTGCGCCGCAACCTGGTGGTCGCCGGCATCAACCTCGCCTCCCTGCGCGACCGCCGCTTCACGATCGGTGCGGTCACCCTGGAAGGCACGGGCTGGTGCCACCCGTGCTCGCGCATGGAGGAGGCCCTCGGCCCCGGTGGCTTCCAGGCGATGCGTGGTCACGGCGGCCTGACCGCACGGGTCCTGACCGACGGCACCCTCACGGTCGACGACCCCGTACTGATCGACGCATAGCCCCGTTGGAGCCCACATGCCGGACCGCACCACCGACACCCCCGACAGCCCCGACACCTCCCCCGACGGCCCCTCCGATGCCCAGCGCATCGTGGCGGACCTCGATCTGGAGACCAAGGTGCGGCTGCTGTCGGGCACCGACAAGTGGCACACCGAGGGCATCCCCGCGGCGGGTGTTGCACCCATCATGCTCGCCGACGGGCCCCACGGGCTACGGAAGCAGCCGAAGGAGGGCGATCACCTCGGCCTCGGGGGCTCCGTGCCGGCCACCTGCTTCCCCACGGCGGTGACCCTGGCCTCCAGCTGGGACCCCGCACTGCTCGAAGGGGTCGGGGCGGCGCTCGGACGCGAGGCGCGGGCCCAGGGCGTCTCCGTACTGCTCGGCCCCGGGTTGAACCTCAAGCGCCACCCCGCTGGCGGGCGCAACTTCGAGTACCTCAGCGAGGACCCGCTGCTCGCCGGCCGCCTGGCTGGCGCCCTGGTCCGCGGGGTGCAGTCCGAAGGAGTGGGTGCCTGCAGCAAGCACTTCGCCAGCAACCACCAGGAGACCTTCCGGATGGTGGTGGACACCCTGGTGGACGAGCGCACCCTGCGGGAGCAGGAGCTCAGGGCCTTCGAGATCGCCGTCACCGAGGGCCGTCCCTGGACGGTGATGTGCGCCTACAACCGGCTGAACGGCACCTACTGCTCCGATCACCGCTGGTTGCTCACCGAGGTGCTGCGCGACGAGTGGGGCTTCGACGGGCTGGTCATGACCGACTGGGCCGCCATGAACGATCGCACCGCGGCCACGCGCGCGGGGTGTGACCTGGAGATGCCGGGCAGCAGCGGCGCCTTCGACGCCGAGACCCTGGCCGCGGTCCGTGCCGGTGACCTCGACGAGGCCGACGTCGACCGGTGCGCCGTCCGTGTGGTCGATCTGCTGCTGCGCGCCGCGGCCAACCGCGACCCGGGCGCCACCTACGACCCGGACGCCCACCACGCCCTGGCCCGCCGTGCCGCGGCAGCGGGCACGGTGCTGCTGACCAACGACGGGACCCTGCCGCTGGCAACCGGCGGACCCGCGTCCGAGGGCGACCCTGACCACGTCGCGACCCTCAGGTCGGTCGCACTGCTCGGCGCCTTCGCCACCCGGCCGCGCTTCCAGGGTGCCGGCAGTTCCCAGGTCAACCCACACCGCGTCGACGACCTGCGCAGCAGCCTGACCGAACGGTGGTCGGCCAGCCAGGTGCGCTACTCCCCCGGCTACGCCCCCTCCTCGGGTGCCACGACCGACCACCTCGTGGCCGAGGCCGTCGCCGCCGCCATCGACGCCGAGGTGGCCGTCATCGTCGCAGGGCTCCCCGGCAGCTACGAGTCCGAGGGCTTCGACCGCGAGCACCTCGCCCTGCCGCCCGGTCACACCCGCCTCATCGAGGCCGTGCTGGACACGGGTACACCCACGGTGGTGGTGCTGCTCAACGGTGCTCCCGTCGTCCTGCCCTGGGCACACCGCGCCGCCGCGATCGTGGAGGGCTACCTCGGCGGGCAGGCGGGCGGCGCCGCCCTGGCCGACGTGCTGCTCGGGGATGCCGAGCCCGGTGGCCGGCTCGCGGAGTCCTTCCCCGCCGCCGTGGCCGACCTGCCGGCCCACGCCGACTTCGCCACCCACCCCAAGCAGGTCCAGCACCGCGAGGGGCCCCTCATCGGGTACCGCTTCCACGACACCGCGGGCACGCCCGCCGCCTTCCCCTTCGGCCACGGGCTGAGCTACACGACCTTCGACATCTCCGAGGTGGAGGTCTTCGGCGCGGGCACCGACCGCACGGTCACCGCCACCGTGACCAACACCGGCGATCGCGCCGGCAGCGAGGTGGTGCAGCTCTACCTCCGCAGCCCCAGGGGCACCCTGTGGCGCGCCGACAAGGCGCTGGTCGGCCACGCCAAGGTCCACCTCGACCCCGGGCAGACGCAGACGGTGGAGCTCACCCTCGACCGGCGGAGCTTCGCGATCTACGACGTCGCCCAGGCGGCCTGGCTGGTGGAGGCCGGCAGCTACGAACTGCTGCTCGGGCGCTCCTCCACCGACATCCTCGCCACCGAGACCATCACCGTGGACTCCGCCGACGTGCTCACCCCCGGTCCCATCCCGGAGGGTCACCGCGCCACCGAGCAGGAGTTCGCCCGTCTCCTCGGCCGCGGCGAGGTACCGGCGCCGGACCCCGTACAGCCCTTCACCCGTAACACCCCCGTCGCCGACCTCGACGCCACCGCCCTGGGCGCACGGGTCCAGCAGCTGCTCCTGGTCGGGGCACGCCGCAAGGTCGAGCGCGACGTCCCCGCGGAGGACGAGGCGATGCACCGGATGTTCGAGTCGGTGCTCAGGGAGGCGCCCCTGCGGGCGATCGCCCTGCTGGGCGACGGGAAGCCGTCCCTGCGGACCATCGACGCCGTGCTCGACGTGCTCAACGGGCGACTGCGCGACCAGATGGAGGCCGGCGTGACGCGGATCCGCCAACTGCTCAAGCTCGACGACGACCCCCGCTGAACCGGGAGCACCGACGGTGCAGCAGGTCCGGTTCCCCGACGGCAGCCTCGTGCGGGCGGTCGGCCTGCACGAGCGTGCGGTCAACGCCGCGTGGCGTGAGCACGGGCTGTACCTCGACGCCCGCTGGGCACCCACCTGGCCTGCCGAGGTGGTCGACTGGCCCGACCTCTCGCTCCCGACGGAGACGCAGGCGGCCACGACCGCCATCGTCCGCGCGCACCGCCTCGCACGCACCGGGGTGCACGTGGAGATCGGTTGCCTGGCCGGGCGGGGACGGACCGGCACGGTCCTGGCCTGCATCGCGGTGCTCGCCGGGATCGCGGCCGGCGACGCCGTCACCTGGGTGCGCCGTCACCACCTCCCGGGGGCGGTGGAGACCGCAGCCCAGGAGGCCTGGGTGACCACGTTCGCCGATCGCGCCGCCCGCCTCGACCCGCCCGCGGTCGATACGCCGGGCGGTGCTCAGTAGACCGGGATCGTGTCGTCGACCTGGCGGCTGTAGGCGTTGATCCCGCCGCGCATGGAGCGTGCCTTGAAGCCCGCCCCGCGCAGCAGCTCCGTGGACTCCAGCGAGCGCACCCCCGAGCGGCAGTGCACCACGTACTCCTTGGTGGGGTCGAGCTCGGAGAGCCGCCCGGCCAGGGTGTCCTTGGGGATCAGGGTGGCACCGGGGATCCGGTTGATGTCGTACTCGTGGGGCTCACGCACGTCGATGAGCGCCACGTCGGGCTTGTCGGCGATCTCCGCGTACTCCGTGGGCAGGATCTCCACGTCCGCCAGCGAGAGGTCCACCTCCTGCACCCGGTCATGGGAGGGCACCCCGCAGAACTCCTCGTAGTCGATCAGCTCCGTGACCGTCGGGTCGTCACCGCACACGGGGCAGTCGGGGTCCTTGCGCACGGTGACGTACATCCACTCCTGCGCCAGGGCGTCGTACAGCCCCAGACGCCCGATCATCGGCTCGCCGATGCCGGTGATGAGCTTGATGCCCTCGATGCCCTGGGCGGTGCCGATGTGGCCGGCCATGATCCCGAGCACGCCGCCCTCGGCGCAGTTGGGCACCATCCCCGGCGGTGGGGGCTCGGGGAACATGCACCGGTAGCAGGGGCCCTCGGCCGCGTGGAACACGCTGAGCTGGCCCTCGAACCGGAAGATCGACCCGTAGACGTTGGGGACGCCGAGCAGGACGCAGGCGTCGTTGACCAGGTAGCGGGTGGGGAAGTTGTCCGTGCCGTCGATCACCAGGTCGTAGCCCTCGATGATCCCCAGGGCGTTCTCGGAGGTCAGGAAGCTGCGGTGCTCCACCACCTCGACGTGGGGGTTGACCTCGGTGATCGACGCGCGGGCGGAGTCGATCTTGTGGGTGCCGATGTCGGAGGTGCCGTGGATGATCTGGCGCTGCAGGTTGGAGGCGTCGACCACGTCGTCGTCGACCAGGCCGATCGTGCCCACACCGGCCGCGGCGAGGTAGAGCGCCAGGGGCGAACCGAGCCCACCGGTGCCCACCAGGAGCACACGGGCGGCCTTGAGCCGCTCCTGCCCCTCGATCCCGACGTCGGGGATGATCAGGTGGCGGGAGTAGCGCGCGATCTCCTCATGGGACAGGGGCTCGCGGCGGTCGACGATCGGTGCAGACATGACGGGTCCTGATGCGGTGCGGTGGGCGGGAGTATCCCGGGTGGTTCGCACCCGGTTGCGGTCCCGGCGTGGGAAGGGTGGGAACCCGTGGGGGCTAGACGTTCATCCCCATCGCCCGCAGTTCCTCACGCACGTAGTCCGCGATCATCGAGGTGTCCCAGGGCGGGGTGAAGGTGAACTCCACCTCGACGCGGTCGACGCCGGGCATCGCGCCGAGGATCACCGAGCACTGCTGGTGGATCACCTCGGTCAGGGGACAGCCCATGGAGGTCAGGGTCATCAGCACGTGGGCGTAGCCGCGCTCGGGCTTGGTGACCTCGTAGACCAGCCCCAGGTCGACGATGTTGTAGCCGATCTCCGGGTCCACCACGGCGCGCAGGCCGTTCATGAGGTCCTGGGAGGACGGCATACCGTCCTCCTCCAGGGGCAGGTCCTCGAAGGGGTGGCGCTGGCGCGTGGGTTGCTCGGCGGGTGCCTGCCCGTCGGGCGTGTCGTACTCGGGCACCTCGTCGTCGCGGGTGGCGGTCGTGGTCTGGTCGTGGGTGCTCACGGTCACTCCTCGTGGGTGACGGTGTGGGCGCTCGAGCCGCGCTCATAGGTCTCGATGGCGTCCTTGAGGGCCATCCAGCCGAGCAGCGCACACTTGACGCGGACGGGGAACTTCGCCACACCGGTGAAGGCGATGCCGTCGCCGAGGTCGTCGGCGCGGGCCGGCTCCTCGCCGTGCATCATCAGCCGGAAATCCTCTGCGAGATCGAGGGCGTCCTTGAGCTCCCGACCCTTCGTGGCGTCGGTCATCGCCGAGGCGGAGGCCTGGCTGATGGAGCAGCCCTCGCCGTCGAACACCACCGCATCGAGGTGGCCCTCGGCCACCCGGATGCGCAGGTCCATCTCGTCCCCGCACAGCGGGTTGGAGTGGTGGACGTGGACGGCCTCGTCCTCGAGGGTTGGCGCCCGGTTGTGGGGCTTGCGGTAGTGATCCAGGATGATCTCCTGGTACAGGTCCTCCATCGACACGGCGGGCTCCTTCAGCGGGCGAAGAACGCGGCGGCGGCCTCGATCCCCTCCACCAGGGGTTCGAGGTCGTCCACGTCGTTGTAGACGTAGGCGCTGGCACGGGTGGTGGCCGCGACCTCCAGGCAGCGCATCAGCGGCTTGGTGCAGTGGTGGCCGACCCGCACGCACACCCCGCGGGAGCCGAGCATCGCACCGACGTCGTGGGGATGGATGCCATCGAGGACGAAGGACACGGCGCTGCCGCGCAGGTCCACGTCCTTCGGCCCGTGGACCCGCACGCCGGGCACGGTCCCGAGCGCGTCGAGCAGGGCCGCGGTGAAGGTGCGCTCGTGCTCGCGTACCGCGTCCATCCCCAGCGCCTCGAGCTCGGTGATCGCCGCGGACAGCCCGGCGGCCTCCGCGATCATCGGCGTACCCGCCTCGAAGCGGTGGGGGACGTCGTTCCAGGTGGCCCCCTCCAGGGTGACGTCGCGGATCATGTCCCCGCCGGTGAGGAAGGGCTCCATGCGCTCGAGCAGCTCCGGGCGTGCCACCAGGGCGCCGATGCCCGTGGGTGCCAGGAGCTTGTGGCCGGTGATGGCGTAGCTGTCGACGCCGAGGTCGCGCACGCTGACGGGCAGGTGGGGGGCAGCCTGGGCGCCGTCGACGTGGACCACGGCGCGGTCGTTGGCGTCCTTGACCATCGTGGTCAGCCGGGCGACGTCGTTGATCGTGCCGAGCACGTTGGACACGTGCACGAACGCCGCGAAGGTGACCCGCCCATCGGCCAGCAGCTCCGCCGCCACCTCGAGGTCGAGCTGGCCGTCCTCGGTCAGGGGGATGTGGCGGATCTGCGCACCGACGGAGCGTGCCGCCTCGGTGAAGGGCACCAGGTTCGCGTGGTGCTCCATGACCGTGGACAGCAGCACGTCGTCGGGGCCGAGGTGCGCCCGCACGTAGCCGTAGGCGATCAGGTTGCAGGCCTCGGTGGCGTTCTTGGTGAACACCACCCCGCGGGGGTCGGCGTCGAGGAAGCGCGCGAGGTCGGTGCGCGCCCCCTCGTAGAGGTCCGTGGCCTCCTCGGCGAGGGGGTAGACCCCGCGGTGGACGTTGGAGCGCGACCACCGGTAGTAGTGGTTCATCGCCGCGAGCACCGACTCCGGGGTCAGGGAGGAGGCGGCCGAGTCGAGGTAGACGAGGCGGTGCCCGTCGAGCTCCCGGTCCAGGACCGGGTAGCGCTGACGGACCGCTGCGACGTCGATCGGCATGTGGGGCTCAGGCCTCCAGGGTGTGACGGGGGTGACGCTCAGACGCTCACGCCGTGCTCGGCACGGATCTTGTCGTAGCCGCCCTGCTCCAGCTCGTCGGCGAGCTCGGCGCCACCGGAGGCCACGATACGGCCCTCGAACATCACGTGGACCTCGTCGGCGGTGATGTAGCGCAGGATGCGGGTGTAGTGGGTGATGATCAGCACGCCCAGGTCGGGGCCGGAGAGGCGGTTGACCCCCTCGGCGACGATCCTCAGCGCGTCGACGTCCAACCCGGAGTCGGTCTCGTCGAGCACGGCCAGCTCCGGCTTGAGCAGCGCCGCCTGCAGGATCTCGAAGCGCTTCTTCTCCCCGCCGGAGAAGCCCTCGTTGACCGAGCGCTGCAGGAAGGAGTCGTCGACCCCGAGCTCCGCCATCTCCGAGCGCAGGCGCTGCATGAACTCCCGGACGGGCACGTCCTCCTCGTTGACCGCGTTGACGGCGGTGCGCAGGAAGTTGGTCAGCGACACCCCTGGGACCTCGACGGGGTACTGCATCGCGAGGAAGACACCGAGCCGGGCCCGCTCGTCGGGGGTCAGCTCGGTGAGCTCCGTGCCCTTCCAGGTGATGGTCCCACCCGTGATGTCGTAGGCGGGGTGGCCGGCGATGGCGTAGGCCAGGGTGGACTTGCCGGAGCCGTTGGGGCCCATCAACGCGATGGTCTTGCCCTTGTCGAGGTCGAGGTCGACGCCACGGAGGATGGGGGTGTCGTCCGCCTCGACGTGGAGGTCGCGGATCTCGAGGTCAGCCATGGGTCAGCGCTTTCGGTGTCGTGGTCCGGCCCGTGGGCCGGTGTTCGGTCAGGTCGGTCGGACGGGTGCGGCGAGGTGCCGGCACCCTCAGTGCTCCGGGAAGGCGGCCCCGTTGCGTGCCGAGGAGGTGTCCACGGTGACGGCGTCGTCAGCCACGGTGACCGCGAAGGTCGGTACGGGCTGCATCGCCGGCAGGGAGGAGGGTCGGCCGTCGTCGAGATCGAAGGTGGAGCCGTGCAGGGAGCACTCCACCCCGTTGCCCCACACGGTGCCGCCGTCGGCGAGCGACCACTGCTGGTGGGAGCAGGTGTCGTGGATGGCCTTGACCTCGTCGCCGAGGCGCACCAGGCAGACGGGGACCCCGTCGACGTCCACGCGGACGGGACGTCCCTCCTCCAGGCGACTGAAGCGCGCGTGCCCCTCACTCCTCATCGCGGAGATCCTGCAGGCTCGCGTCGTTGATCTGGAAGCTGGACAGGTCCGCGGCGTCCACCAGGGCGTCGATGCGCTCCAGTGCTGCCTCCTCGACGCCAGGCAGCTGCACGCC
>SKTN01000266.1 GCA_007117945.1 Nitriliruptoraceae bacterium
CGCTGCAGGAAGAACGACGCGTCGCCGGCCTTGGCCGTGAGCTTGCCACCGGCCATCAGGCCGATGCCCTCCATCCACTCCTCGAACTCCGGGATGGGGCGAAGAGCGAGGGCCTGACGCAGGCTCGGCGCGTCGTGGTAGCTGGTCGACTGGTAGCTGAGCATCGAGTCATCGCCCATGGGTACGCCGATGAAGAAGTTGCAGCCGGCCGAGGCGAGCAGGATGCCCAGGTTCTCGATGTCGTTCTGGGTGGCACGGGCATGGTTGGTGTAGCAGGCGTCGCAGCCCATGGAGATGCCGCTGAGCTTGCCCATGAAGTGATCCTCGAGCCCCGCACGGATGATCTGCACGGAGTCGTAGAGGTACTCGGGGCCGATGAAGCCGACCACGGTGTTGACCTGGTAGGGCGAGTAACGCTTCGCGAGCCCGTAGTTGCGGGCCTCCATCACCAGCTGGTCGCTGTCGTAGTGGGCGTCGGCGGACAGCGCGGTGCCCTGCCCGGTCTCGAAGTACATGACGTTGGGGCCCGTGGCGTTGCAGTGCCGGCGCGCGAGGTCGTAGGCCTCGTCGAGCAGGTCGACGTCGATACCGAAGCTGTCGTTGGCCTTCTGGGTCCCGGCCAGGGACTGGAACATCAGCCCCATCGGGGCGCCGCGCTTGAGCGCCTCCATCTGGGTGGTGACGTGGGCGAGCACGCAGTTCTGGGTGGGGATCTCCCAGCGGTCGATGACCTCCTGGGACATCTCCAACAGACGGGCCACGCTGCCGACGGTGTCGTCGGAGGGGTTGATCCCGATCACCGAGTCACCGGAGCCCAGCGACAGGCCCTCGTAGATGCTGGCGCGGATCCCCTCCACGGAGTCGGTGGGGTGGTTCGGCTGGTTGCGCGACGCCAGGGTCCCGGGCAGGCCGATGGTGTTGTTGCACTGGGCCTGGATGCGGACCTTGCGCGCCCCGTTGATCAGGTCGAGGTTGGACATCAGCTTGGTGACCGCTGCCACCATCTCCGCGGTCATGCCCTTGGAGACGCGCTTGATCATGTCGCCATCGGTGGTGTCGGCCAGCAGCCACTCGCGCAGGTCACCGACCTTCCACCCCTTGATCTCCCGGAAGATCGCCTCGTTGACGGCGTCGTCGATCACCCGGGTGACCTGGTCCTCCTCGTAGGGCACCGCGGGGTTGTCCCGGATCGTCTGCAGGTCGAGCTCGGCGAGCACGTACCGGGCCGCGACCCGCTCCGCCGCGCTGTCCGCCGCGATGCCGGCCTGGCGATCACCGGACTTCTCCTCGTTGGCCTTGGCGAGCACCTCCTTGACCGAGGCGAACTCGTAGGTCGCGCCGAACAGCTTCGTCCTCAGCAACACCGTGGCACCTCCATCGGTGGCCTCATCGCGTGAACACCAGGGTCTTGACCGACACGGGCACCGCACGACCGTCGAGCAACGGCCGACCGATGTCGATGAAATCCCCCTCACCCAACCCGATCTGGTCGATCGTGATCAGGGGCAGTCGGGGGTGGAGGGACTGTAGGGTCTGGCCGAGCACCTGGGCGTAGTCCTGGGGCGTCACCACCACCAGCGGCACCTGGTCGGGCAGGCTGGCGAGGGCGTAGTCGCCGAGCCCCTGGGCGACGGTGGCCAGCTGGTCGTAGGACAGCCCCTGGGGTAGGTCGACGGCGATGGCGACACGCCCATCCCCCTCCGCGTCCCACCGCCGCGTCGCGGCGGCGATCGCGTCCACCAGGATCTGTGCGCCCGCGGTGGGGTCGGGCACGTCGGGCTGCACCACGGGCAGGTCGCGCAGGGGCAGCAGCTCGTCGCGGACCCAGATCGTGGTCCCCGACAGCGTGACCGTCTGGCTGGCGGCCCCCAGCACCGTCGCACCCAGGGTCTGCGGCGCGCCCCGCACCGTGCGTCCGGCCAGGCGCGGCTCGTGGCGCAGCGCATGGGCGAGCAGCGGACCGACGTCACCGAAGGCCGCCACCTCCGCCACCGTGTCGACCCTGAGCTGCTCCTCGTAGCACCGGCCCACGCCACCCGAGAGGAACACCGGCGCACGGTCGGCCGGCACCACGTCCAGGGGCGCGGTCAGGGCCAGCGTGGTGAGCAGCGGCGACTCCTGGCCCAGCATCAGATCCACGATCAGCCCGGCGAGGGCGTCGGTGAAAGCCTCCAGCTCGGGCAACGTGGCACGGCGCCCCACCGCCAGTTCCGAGCCGAGGTGGTCGAGCACCGCCTGGGCCGAGGAGGTGATCGCCACCACCACGCCGGTCTCCGGCTCGAGCTGCAGGCCCCGCCCGCCCACCATGATCGCCGAGGAGGCGAGGTGGCGGCCGGCACGGAACACCGCGACGTTGGTGCTGCCCCCGCCGATGTCGGCGTTGAGCACCGTGGTGTAGTGCTCGCTGGACCAGGTCGCCGCACCCGAGCCCCGGCCCGCGATCTGCGCCTCGAGGTTGGGGCCGGCCACCGTGACGACGAAGTCGCCCGCGAAGCCCGACAGCCGCTGCACGACCTGGTCGGCGTCGTGGCGCAGCGCGGTCTCCCCGGTGATGATCACCGCACCGGTCTCCACCTCGCCCGGGGTGATCCCGGCCTGGCCGTACTCCTCGTTGACCACGCGCATCAGACCGTCGAGGTCGATGTGCTCGGGGCCGACCAGGGGGGTGAAGCGCACCTGACCGACGTGCTCGAGGGCCCGCGCATCCACCTCGATGCGGGGGACGAAACCGAGTCGTGCGGCGTTGCGCACCGTCAGCCGGGAGAACACCACCTGCGTGGTCGTCGTGCCCACGTCGATCCCGACGCTGAGCATCTGACGGGAGCGCTGCATCCTGGCCGCCTCAGCTCTTGCGGTAGGCGATGTCGTGATCGACCTCGAGGGAGTCGAGGATGCCGACGATGGCTGCGTCCGTGGGGACGCCCTCGGTGTGCGCGGTCTGGCGCGCTGCGCTGCCCTGGGCGACGATCACGAGCTCCCCTTCGCCCGCACCCACGGTGTCGACAGCGATGAAGAACGCGCCGGACACCTCGTCGCTGGGGCTGGCCGGGCGCAGGACGAGCAGCTTCGCGCCCCGCAACCGGTCGTCCTTCGCGGTCGATACCGCCGAGCCCACGACCCGCGCGATAAGCATCGCTGTTCTCCTCGCCCTCCGACCGCCGGGTGTCGCCGTGGCGACGGGGCGGTCCCTCCACCGGGACGCACGGACGTGGGGCCACGCCGGGCGCGCAGGACCGCACGGACGCGCCGGCAGCCCTCCGGAACCCGCCACGCTAGACCCCGCACGACGGGGATGGAAGCCCGTACATCCCCTTGCCCCGGATCGATCGGCGCCACCGTCCTCAGCGACCGCAGCCCGGCGAGGTGCGCCGGCCCGAGCAGCCGCCCCGGGAACACCATGGCACGCAGTCTCCACCGCCCGCGGACGCCACCTCCTTCGGCTACCGCCGCCGCTCGCACCCCCCCGGCGGACGCCACCGCCGCCCCCGCGCCGCCGCCCCCGCGGCGCCGTGACGAGGCATGCAGCGAAACGACGCGCCGGAGGTCACAACGCTTCACACCCCGGCGACGCCACCCCCAGCGACGCCACCGGACGCGGGCGACGCCACCGGACGCAGGCGCCACGGGACGCGGGCGCCACCGCCGGCGACCACCGCCACCGCAGCTCAGCGCGCCGAGCCGGTCGCCCGGGAGTAGCTCGCGTCGCCGTCGCCGGTGCGCTCCCAACCGCCGCGCAGCGCGGGTGCAGCCCCGAGGGTGACCACCCCCCGCCAGCGGTAGGTGGTGGGCCAGCGGCGGAACACCGGGATGACGGTCGTCACCGCCCGCTGCAGCGGGGGCAGCGGGCCGGGGCGCCACCCTTCGGTGACCTCCACCTCGATGTCGGCGCGGTCGCCGTCGCGGCGCACCACCCAGTCGCCCCCGGCCAGGGGCGGGGCCCCCTCGGGGTACACACGCCACCGTCCGGTGCGCTCGTGCTGGTCCGGCAGGGTCCGGACGTCGGGGAAGCTCGGCCGGAACGCCAGGCGGGTGCGGTGCTCCGCCTCGCCGGCGACCAGCTCCAGGACCCCGTCGTCGACCAGCCGTACGCCCGGGCCCGGCGCCACCGTGGGCAGGGGCCCGTCGTGGGCCGTGTTGACGCTGATCGTGGTCAGCGGAGCGGCGTACTTGATGAGCTCGCGGCCGTGGAGCTCCTGCCCAGGAAGGGTGCCCGTGCTGGCCTCGCGACCGTCGATACGCACGCTCGGCGGCGTGGCACCCCGCCGGACCAGGTCGAAACCGTGGAGATGGACCAGCAGCAACGTCTGCGGGTGGTCGATCCCCGAGCCGACCGGGGCGAGCAGCCGGCCCGTGGTGCGCGGCTCCGGGCGACGGTCGTCCACCCGCACCTCGATGGCGCGACCGGCGACGTCGCTGAAAGCCACCTCGCAGAGCACGCCGCGGTCATCCACCTCCAGCACCCCGGGCGCGAAGCTGCGCTCCTCCCACGCGCCGATGCCGGCCCCGAGCTCGTAGGTGGCACGGTCGAGGCGCAGCCCGGGCGTGACGTAGTAGTCGACCAGCCGATCCTCGGTGCGCTGGAGGAAGACGAGCAGTCCACGGCCGTGCTGCTCGTCGTCGAAACGCTGCACCTCGAGGGCCAGGTAGTGGGGGTCGTCAGCGAGCTCACAGTTGAGGAACGCACCGATCGGCTCCACCTGGAGGCTGAAGGGGCAGGCGGTGGTGGGCGGTGCGGGGGCAGCCGCGTCGGACACGTCGGGCACGTCGACTCCTGGGCAGCTCGGCGGTCGCTGAGGACGTCGCCTGGTAGTCGAGCCGACCGCGGCCACGCCGGCCAGGGCCCTGTGTCCCTCCCGGTGCCGGGGGACGGCACCCGTCCCGCGGCACAGCGACACGCGCGCCGTGATGAGGTGTGCAGCGAAGCGACGCGCTGGAGGTCACAACGCTTCACACCCCGGGAACACCACCACCCGCCCGAGCAGCCGGCCCCCCACGGCGTGCAGCGAAGCGACGCGCTGGAGGTCACAACGCTTCACACCACGGAGGCGGTCTCCCGCTCGACGATCGGCTGCCCCCGCCGGCGGTGCCACCGCTCCCACAGCACCAGCAGGGAGGGCAGCACCAGCAACGCGCCGACCAGGGACAACCCGATCGCGTAGGCCGTCACCTGCCCCATCTGCTGGAAGGGCACCAACGTCGAGGTGATCAGGATCCCGAACCCGCCCGCGGTGGTCACCGCAGAGCCGACCAGGGCCCCGCCGGTGTTGCGGGTGGTCTCGCGGATCGCCTCCTCGATGCTGTCGTAGCGCAGCCGGTCCTCCTCGAAACGTCGCGCCATGTGGATCGTGTAGGGCACACCGATGCCCACCGCCAGCCCCGTCAGGGTCGCGGTGACGGGGCCGAAGGGGATCCCACTGACGTACATCAGCCCGAAGGTCCACAGCACCACCAGGGCCACGGGCAGCATCGTCAGGACCCCGAGCGCCGGGCGACGGTTCTCGATCCAGAAGGTCAGCATCAGCACCAACGTCGCCGCGACCAGGGTGATGAACAGCGACACCACCTGGGTGTCCGACAGCGACGCCACGATCTGTGCGGTGATGATCGGGTTCGAGGTGATGGCCACGCTGGCACCGACCTCCGCCAGGGCGCCGGTGTCCTCCTCGATCGCGGCCTGCAGTTCCAGCGCCCGGTCGTCGCCGGCCTGGGTGTCCACCTCGAGCAGCGTCGCCACGGGCGCGTCGTCATCGCCGAAGGCCAGCACCGCCTCGGCGCGGTCCGGGTCCGCCTCGCGCGCAGCGGCGAAGAGGGCCCCGACGTCGCCGTCGGCGGCCACCTCGCCGGTCTGCGGTTCGTAGCCCGCCGCCACGGCGGCCTCGGCGAACCCCGGCGCCACGGGGTCGCCCTCGGGGCCGGGTCCGAGCAGCTGCTGGACGAGGGACACCGGCGAGGTGGCGGAGGCGACCTGACCGGCCGGGGTGGCGACGGTGAGCACGTCGGGGGTGTCCCCGAGCTCGCGCACCACCTCGGCGAGGGCGTTGAAGGTGGCGGGCGCGGTCAGATCCGCGTCCTCGACCAGCACCTGGGTCGTCTCACCGAAACCCCCGCCGAAGGCCTCCTCGATGGTGGCCAGGGTCTGGACGACGGGCGCGTCCTCGGGGAGGAAGTCGGTGAAGGAGAACTCCGTGGAGATGTTGCTCATACCGAGGTAGCCGAACCCGCCCAGCACCAGCGCGACCACCAGGGTGGGCACGGGCGCCCGCTCCGCCAGCACCGAGGTCCGACCGGCGAGTTCCGGCAGCAACCGGTCGCGGGTGGCACCGAGCCCCTCGGCGGGCAGCCGCCCACCGGACTCCGCACGGCGGTCAAGCACGATCCGGAGCGCCGGCACGAAGGTGAGCATCAGCACGAAGGCCAGCACGATGCCCACCGAGGCGAGGATCCCGAAGTCCCGCAGCGCCGGGATCGGGTTGACGATGTTGGTCAGGAAGCCGATGGCGGTGGTCACCGTCGCCAGCACAAGGGCCACGCCGACGGTCCCGATGGCCGTGCGCATCCCGGCGTCCACGGTGCGGCCGGCACCCACCTCGTCGCGGTAGCGGGAGGTGAGGTGGATCCCGTAGTCCACCCCGAGCCCGACCAGCAGGATCGGCACGATCTGGGCCACCTCGGTCAGGGGCCCGAGCGCCCCGGCGCGCTGCAGCAGCGCCCCGACACCGTTCATCCACAGGACCACCAGCACGATGGTCAGCATCACCACCGAGGTGTCGGCCACCATCCGGCGGGCGGAGGCCACCCGCGAGGTCGCGCCCCGGGGGGTGACCCAGAACACGAACAGCAGCACGATCAGGATGATCGCGAAGGCGAAGGTGAACAGCTGGGCCACCTCGCCGAGGAAGTCGTCCCCGTCGCCGAACAGCAGGGCGAAACTGAAGGCGGAGACCTCCAGTGCCGTGGTGGCGTCCACCTCGGCGACGGCGTCGGCGACGGCAACCTCGCGGTCGATCTGGACGTCCACGTCGGTGGCGGCATCGACGAACACCAGCACCATGCCGAGCTCGGGGGTGTCGCCCGCGCCCTCGGGGACGAGCTGGGCGGCGAAGCCGAGCTCCGGACCGGCCTCGGCCAGGGCCTCGGCGTACAGGGCCTTGACGGCGTCGTCGTCGGGGAGGTCGGCGGGGGCGATGCCCTGGGCGGCCAGGGCCTGCTGGACGGGGACGAGGTAGCTGAGGATCCCCGGCTCACCGGGGCGATCCACGACGGTCGCGCCAGCGGGCGAGGCCGCGATCGCCGCTGCGAGGTCGTCGACCACCTCCAGCGCCTCGCGGGTGAGGACGTCACCGCCCTCATCGGCGACGACCACCTGCACCACCGAGGCGGTCGAGCCATCCCCGAACAGCTCGGAGATGCGCTCCGCGGCGTCGATGGCGGCGGACTCCGGCGAGAAGCCCTCCTGGCCCGACGCGCTCTCCAGGGTGCTGGCGAGGCCGGCGAAGACCACGGTCAGGGCCAACGTGACCGCCAGCACCACCCACGGGAAGCGGGAGGTGACGGCCGCGAGGGCGCGGATCAGGGTCCTCAACAGCTGCTCCGGTCAGGCGGGTCGGGCGGGAGGTGGGGCGAAGGGCTCGTGGTCGTGGGCCACCTCGACCTGTGCGTCGTCGAAGGCCAGCAACCCCGCGATCGCGGCCACGGACGGGTCGGGGTCCTCGTACACCCACACCGCGTCCTCGAGGTGACGCTCACCGACCCGCACCGAGTGGTAACGGCCTGTGGTGCCCTTGTAAGGGCAGGTCGTGACGGTGTCGGAGGACTCGAGCACCGCGGTGTCAACGTCCCCGGCGGGGAGGTAGGTGCGCACGGGGAGTCCGGTCTCGAACACCAGCACCGCGCGGTGGCTGTCGGCGACCACCTGCCCGTCCACGTGCACGGTGACGTGCCGGGAGGTCGGGACCGCATCGACGCGGTGGTAGGGATCGCGGACATGGCCGCGGACCTGCTCCTCCTCGAGGTAGACGGCGTCGACGGCAGCCGGGTCGAAGGCCACCAGCGCAGCCAGGGGTGGACAGCCCTCGATGGGATCGGGGTAGGACCACACCGCGTCGCGACGCTGCACTCCGGCCACCCGGAGGTGGTGGTAGGTCGCGTCCCCCTTGAAGGGGCAGTGGGTGCGGGTCTGTGAGGCTTCCAGCACCTCGCTGCGCACGTCGGCGGCGGGGAGGTAGATCACCGGGAACAGCCCCGTCTCGTACAGCAGCAACGCCGAGGTGGTGTCCGCCACCACCTCGCCGGCCACGACGATCCGGACCCGTGGCCCGAAGGGTTCCAGGTACAGCTGGTGGGCCGGCCCCACGATCTGGAAGTTGGACCGTCCAGCCGGCCGGCGACCCAGAGGTCCGTTGCCGAGCGTCAGTGCCATCTCGCTGCTCCTCCTGTGGACGTGCCGCCCTGCTGGTGGCCGGTGTGCGGGAGTGGCCGGTGTGC
>SKTN01000089.1 GCA_007117945.1 Nitriliruptoraceae bacterium
GCCGCCGCGCCGCGCTCGCGGTGACCGCCACCCGGCGCCTGGTGGTGTCCCGCGCCAGAGCGCCTGCGGGGAGGCCGCAGGCACCCGGCCCTGGACTTGACAAGCCCGAGCGCATCGACGATGTTCCTCTCGAGGTGGCTGTGAGAGCGCTCTCAACCCGTCTTCGCAGCCACGGACAACCTGATCGCACCTCGGCTCCCTCGACGCTGACACCGCCAGCCAGCCCCGCGGCAGCGACCCCGGTGGGCAGCCGCGGGACGCCGCGGCCCGGCCGGCCGCTCGAGGCGGTGGGAGCAGCAGCACCATGACCAGGAACGCCGAGCGCCCCACCCTCGAGCAGGTCGCGTCGTTGGCAGGCACCTCCCGTGCGACCGCGTCGCGGGTCGTCAACGGCAGCCCCAGGGTCAGCCCCGAGGCCCGTGCCGCGGTCGAACGCGCCATCGATGCACTGGGCTACGCGCCGAACCGCGCCGCCCGGTCCCTGGTCACGCGCCGCTCCGACTCCATCGGGCTCATCGTCACCGAGTCCGAGGAACGCGTCTTCGGTGAGCCGTTCTTCGCGACCCTGGTCCGGGGGGTCTCCGATGCCCTGGCCGGCACCGAGACGCACCTGGTGCTGGTGCTGAACCGCTCGGACCAGGAGCACTCGCGGGTACGCCGCTTCCTGTCGGCGCACGTCGACGGCGTGCTGCTGATCTCCGCCCACGCCGACGAGCCGTTGCTCGCGCAGTTGGCGGCGGATCCACTGCCCGCGGTGCTCGCAGGCCGCCCGCTCCAACCGACGTCCCTGCCCTACGTCGACGTCGACAACGCCCACGGCGCCTACGTGGCGGTCCGCCACCTCGTCGAGCGCGGGCGCAGCCGCATCGCCACCATCGCCGGACCGCAGGACATGGCCCCGGGGATCGACCGGCTGGAGGGCTACCGCCGGGCGGTGGCCGACGTCGTCGGGACGGCGTCGTCCCTCGTGGCCTTCGGCGACTTCAGTACCGCCTCCGGGGAGCGTGGCACGGAGGAACTGCTCGAGCGCCACCCGGACATCGATGCCATCTTCGCGGCCTCGGACCTGATGGCCGTGGGCGCGCTCCAGGCCCTCCAACGCAGGGGCCGACGGGTACCTGAGGACATCGCGGTGGTGGGCTTCGACGACTCGGTCGTGGCGGCGACCACCCACCCGCAGCTCACCACCGTCCACCAGCCGGTGGGTGACCTCGGGCGACTGATGGTCCAGCGCCTCTGTGCGGCCCTGGACGGCTCCTCGCCCGTGCCACGGGCCACCGTGCTCCCCACCCACCTCGTCGTACGCGACAGCAGCTGAGTGCCGGCCGCGGTCGGTACCGCGGCGGCGCCGAGGTGGTGTGCTGCGCAGGGCCGCCGCGGGCGCGACCCTGCGCGGGGCGGCGCTGCTCACTCCCCGACGTGCACGGCGCCGGAGAAGACCTTCGTGGCGGCGGGGTCGCCACCGTCCCCGGTGATCGTCAGATCGCCGACGTGGGTGCACGCGTCCGAGGCGGTGCCGAGGTGGACCTCGATCACGCCGGGCTCGACGCGGTAGACCATGTCGCCCCCGTAGAAGCCCAACTGACCGGTGTGGAGCTCGAAGCGCACCGGCACCGCTCCCCCGGCAGGGACCGCCACCCGGGCGAAGGCCTTCAGCTCCCGCACCGGGCGGGTCACGGAGGCCTCGGGATCGCGGACGTAGAGCTGCAGGACCTCCTCACCATCCCGGCTGCCGAGGTTGGCGAGCTCGGCCGCCACCTCGATGTGGCCGCCCGACGCGACCTGTGCGGCGCTCAGCCTGGGGTCGCGCACCGCGAAGGTGGTGTAGGTCAGGCCGTGGCCGAAGGCGTAGCGGGGGCTGGTCGGCAGCTCCACGTAGTCACCCTGCCAGTGGGACCGACCACCCGAGAGCTTGTGGCCGTAGAAGACCGGCACCTGACCCACCGAGCGGGGGAAGGAGATCGGGAGCTTGCCGCTCGGGGCGGTCTCGCCGGTGAGCACCTCGGCGATCGCCGCCGCGCCGGCCTGGCCCGGCAGCCACGCCATGAGCGCCGCGGCACTGCTGGCGTGCACCGCCTCGCTGCCCATCGGCCGACCACCGACGAGCACGAGGACGATCGGGGTCCCCGTGGCCGCCACGGCGCGCACGAGCTCCTCCTGGACGCCGGGAAGGTCGAGGGTCGCACGATCACGGCCCTCACCAGTGGTGCACTCGGGGGTCAGCCCCGAACGGTCGCCCATGACCAGCACCGCGACATCGGCGGCCGAGGCCAGCGCCACCGCCTCGTCGAAGCCCTCGGTCGAGGCCGAGGTGACACCACAGCCCTCGGCGTAGCGCAGCCGGTCACCGAGCCGGTCCGCGAGCTGCTCACGGATCGTGGGGACGTTCTCCGGCTCGGCATCCAGCTCGAGATCGTCGGGCACCGTCGGCATCCCGCCGAGCAGGCTGCCCTCCGCCTTGGCCTCCGCGAGGGTCTCGATGTGCGCCGGGAAGGTGTAGTCGCCCAGCAGGTTGCGCGCCGAGTCGGCGTTCGGCCCGAGCAACGCCACCATCGCGTCCGGCCGCAGGGGCAACGTGGCGTCGTCGTTCGACAGCAACACCAGGCTGCGCCGGGCGATCTCCAGCGCCGTCTGGGCCTGCGCAGCCGTCGCGGTGGTGACCTCGATGGCGCCCTCATCACCGAAGGGGTCCTCGAACAGGCCGAGGTCGAACTTCTGGCGCAGGACCCGCTCCACGGCCGCATCGAGGACGGCCTCGTCCATCCGCCCCTCGTCGAGGGCCTGCGCCAAGGGCTGCCCGTAGGCGTCGGTGGCCGGCAGCTCGACGTCGATCCCGGCCTGCAACGCCATGACGGCGGCGTCGGACTGGTCATGGGCCAGCCGGTGGTAGGAGTGCAACTGGTCGACCGCGAAGTAGTCCGACACCACGGTGCCCTCGAAGCCCCACTCCCGGCGCAGGATCGTGTCGAGCAGCTCCGTGCTGGCACCGCAGGGCACACCGTCGAGCTCGTGGTAGGCGTTCATCAACGAGGCCAGGCCCGCCTCACGGACCACCGCCTCGAAGGGGTGGAGGTAGACCTCACGCAGCTCACGGGGCGGGATGTGCGCCGGCGCCCAGTTCATCCCACCCTCGGACGCGCCGTAGCCCACGAAGTGCTTGGCGGTGGCCACCACCCCGTCGCTGAGGCTCGCACCCTGGAGGCCACGGACGAACGCCACGCCCATCTGCGCGACCAGGTGCGGGTCCTCACCGTAGGTCTCCTCGGTGCGTCCCCAGCGGGGGTCGCGGACCACGTCCAGGACCGGCGAGAGCCCCTGGTGGCTGCCCATGGCGCGCATCTGGGTGCGGACGGCGTCGGCGAGCCGCCGGTTGTACTCCGGCTCCCAGGTGCTGGCGACGCCGATGGCCTGCGGGAAGATCGTGGCGTCCCGCGCCATCACCCCGGAGCAGACCTCCTCGTGCACCAGTGCGGGGATGCCCAGACGGGTGTGCCGGGCCAGGTAGCGCTGTACCTCGTTGGTGACCTGGACCACCTGCGTCGCACGCAGGCTGGTGGCGCCCGCGATGCGCGTCACCTGGCCGAGGCCGTGGGTCAGCAGCCCTCCGGCGATCTCCGGCGAGAACTCCCCACCGCTGAGCAGGGAGAACGCCCAGGCGCTGCCGAGCTGGGCGAGCTTCTCCTCGCGGGTCATGCGCGCCAGCAGGTCAGCGACGCGATCGTCGGTGGACGCCTCCGGATCGAGGTAGCGCGCGCCCGTCGGGTCGTGTCCGGTCGTCATCGTCGCTCCAGGTCGTCGTCGGGATAGCGTAGATTACCGCAACAAATAGTTTGTGCTCTTGAACAACTAATGCTAGCGTGACCCTACAGGCGCACCAAGGCACCGCGCCACGACAGGTTCCGACACCGGCAGCGAGCGCCGTGGAAGGGAAGCGAGACATGGCCGAGGACACCACTGGGTTCTTCCCCGAGGTCGCTGAGCCGATCCGCTATGCGGGCCCGGAGAGCACCGATCCCTTCGCGTTCCGGGTGTACGACCCGGACCGGTTGGTGCTCGGCAAGCCGATGCGGGAGCACCTGCGCCTCAGCGTGTGCTACTGGCACTCCTTCGCCTGGGCGGGCTCCGACATCTTCGGTGCGGGGACCTTCGATCGGCCATGGCTGGAGCCGGGCGTGGACCCGATGCGCGCGGCCCAGGACAAATTGGAGGCCGCGTTCGAGTTCTTCGTCAAGCTCGGCACGCCCTACTTCACCTTCCATGACGTGGACATCGCACCCCAGGGGCGGACCTTCTCGGAGTCGGCGGACAACCTGGAGCGCATCGTCGCGGCGGTCGAGACCAAGATGGCCGAGACCGGCGTGCAGCTGCTGTGGGGGACGGCCAACGCGTTCTCGCACCCGCGGTACGCGGCGGGGGCGGCGACCAACCCCGACCCCGAGGTGTTCGCCTACGCCGCGGCGCAGGTCACGCACGCGATGGAGGCGACCCATCATCTGGGTGGGGAGAACTACGTGCTGTGGGGTGGTCGTGAGGGCTACGAGACCCTGCTCAACACCGACCTCGCCCGCGAGGAGGCGCAGCTCGCGCGGTTCCTGACCCTGGTGGCGGAGCACAAGCGTGACATCGGGTTCACGGGCACGTTGCTGCTCGAGCCGAAGCCGCAGGAACCGACCAAGCACCAGTACGACTACGACTCGGCCACGGTGCACGGCTTCCTGGAGCGCCACGATCTCGCGGGTGAGTACAAGATCAACATCGAGGGCAACCACGCCACCCTGGCGGGACACAGCTTCCAGCACGAGGTCGCCTACGCCGTGGCCAACGGGATCTTCGGCAGCATCGATGCCAACCGGGGCGACCCGCAGAACGGGTGGGACACCGACCAGTTCCCCAACTCGGTCGATGAGCTGTCGTTGGTGCTCTACGAGATCCTCGCCGGCGGTGGGTTCACCACCGGTGGCTTCAACTTCGACACCAAGCTGCGGCGCCAGAGCCTGGACCGTCACGATCTGTTCCACGGCCACATCGGGGGGATCGATGCCCTGGCCCAGGCGCTGCTGGTGGCTGCGGAGCTGATCGAGGACCGGACCCTGGACCAGGCACGTCGCCAGCGCTACCAGGGCTGGGACGACGGCCTGGGCCGCGACATCCTCGACGGCAACCTGACCCTGGCCGACCTCACCAAGCGGGTGGAGGCCGGCGACCTCGACCCGACCCCGGTCTCGGGCCGACAGGAACTGCTCGAGAACCGCGTGAACCACGCCATCTGGCGCGCCTGAACATGCCGGGCCGTCGCCGTACGCGAGCGGTCCTACAGAGATAGTTGACAGGAGAGAAGCCGTGGGGCAGGGTCCGGGAGAGCGACTGTGAGAGCGCTCTCACAGCAGGTGCGCAGCGCAGGGCACGGCGCGCAACGGGAGAGCGCCAGCGCCACTGCGGGTCGCGGGAGCGCACCGCCAGCACCCCCCGGCAGGCACCGGACGGCGCCACCGGCCACCCCCACCACCAACGTTGTCAGCACACCCGAGCGACGCCCAGGCAGACCCTCGGCGCGACGCACGGTGCACGACCCGAACCGACCACCGGTCGGCGGATGCACGTCGAGCCCGGGACCCCGGGCATGGAGAGGAGACAGCAGATGAGGATGAGATGGCTGGCGGCACCGCTGGCACTGGCACTGGTGCTCGGTGCGTGCGCCACCGATGACGACAACGGTGCGGACCCCGCACCCGAGGACACGACGGACGCCCCCGACGACGCGGATGACGCGGACGACGAAGCGGCGGCCGACCCGGACGCCGATGCGGAGCCGGTCACGCTGTCGATGTGGACGTTCACGGGCATGAACCTGGACGACCTCGTCTCCCAGTACGAGGAGGCGAACCCCCACGTGACCGTCCAGATCCAGACGACGGAGCACGGTGACCACCACGACGCGCTGTTCACCGAGCTCGCCGCGGGCGGTGGCCCCGACATCGCGGCGATCGAGGTGGCCTTCATCAACGAGATGGCCCAGCAGAACCAGCTGTGGCGCAACCTCTACGACTACGGCGCAGCCGACATCGAGGGCGACTTCCTCGACTGGAAGATCGAGCAGGCGCAGAACGTCGACGGTGACCACCTGATCGGGATCCCGACCGACATCGGCGGGATGGCGATGGCCTACCGCTGGGACCTGTTCGAGGAGGCCGGCCTGCCGACCGACCGTGACGAGGTCTCCGAGCTCTGGGTCGACTCGTGGCAGGACTTCATCGAGGTCGGCGCCGAGTACACCGAGGCCACCGGCCGCGGGTTCGTCGACAACGAGTCGAACCTGTGGAACGCCGTGGTCAACCAGGACCCCGAGACCTTCTTCGACGCCGACGGCAACCCGATCTTCGACCAGAGCGACCAGGTCCAGTACGCCTGGGACGTGGTCGTCGACGCGCACGAGGCCGGCATCATCGCCGAGGTCCCTGCCTGGTCCGCGGAGTGGGAGGCCGGGATGTCCGACGGCTCCTTCGCCGTCATCGGTGCCCCCGCGTGGATGATGGGCTACATCATGGATGTCGCCCCTGACACCGAGGGCAACTGGGACCTGGCCGAGGTCCCGGAGGCCGGCGGCAACTGGGGCGGTTCGCACCTCGGTGTGCCGTCCGCGTCGGACAACCCCGAGGAGGCCTACGCCCTGATCGAGTGGCTGCTGTCACCGGAGAACCAGCTGTACCAGTTCACCGAGTACGGCCAGTTCCCGTCGATCCCGGAGCTCTTCGACACCGAGGAGGTCCAGAACTTCGAGAACGCGTTCTTCAACAACGCCCCCGTCGGTCCGATCTACGCGGACAACGCCGAGCGGGTCGTCGCGCAGAACACCGGTCCGAACTACAACTCGATCGATGACGAGTTCCAGAACGGTCTGGGACGCATCATCGACGGGGCGGAGTCGCCCGAGGAGGCCTGGGAATCCACCATCAACAACGTCAGAGGCCAGCTCGGTCTGTGACCACTCGTTGCCGGTAACGGTTCGCACCAACCGGGGGGTCGAGGTCGCAGCCTCGCCCCCCCCGGCGCCACACAGCTCGGCACGTTGACGCCCCAGGACGACGAGTGGGAGAGAACGATGGCCGCCGTCCAGACGCAGAACCAGACGCAGGACCCGGGCCTTGCGCCCAAGAGCACGTCGAGTTGGTGGTTCCGCCACGAAGAGCGGATCGCCCCCTTCCTCTACATCTCGCCCTTCTTCATCCTGTTCACGATCTTCGGGGTCTTCACGGTCGCATTCACGGCCTGGGTCTCGCTGCACGACTGGCACATCTTCGACACCGCACACGGTGGCGGGACCTTCATCGGGCTGGACAACTACGCCCGCCTGTTCGAGGACGCGCGGTTCTGGCGCTCGGCGACCAACACGTTCTCGATCCTGTTGATGGCCACGATCCCGCAGATGTTCCTCGCGCTCATCCTCGCTGAACTGCTCAACGACCGCCGCCTGCGCGGTCCCCACATCTTCCGCAGCGGACTGTTGATCCCCAACATCACCTCCGTGGTGGCCATCACGATCGTGTTCCAGTCGCTGTTCGGCCGCCACTACGGCCTGATCAACGTCTTCCTGGACTTCCTCGGCTTCGAGATGGTCAACTGGACGGCCAGCCGGATCGGATCCCACCTGGCCATCGCAACGATGGTCAACTGGCAGTGGACCGGCTACAACACCCTGATCTTCCTCGCCGCGATGCAGTCGATCCCCAAGGACCTCGTCGAGGCCGCACAGGTGGACGGCGCGGGACGCATCAAGCGGTGGTGGAAGATCACCGTGCCGTTGCTGCGTCCGACGGTGCTGTTCGCCACGATCCTGTCGGTGATCGGCAACTTCCAGCTGTTCGCACAGCCGTTGCTGTTCGCCCCCGGGGTCGGGTCGCTCGGGGGCAACGACCAGCAGTTCCTGACGATCCTGCTCTACCTGTACAACATGGCCTTCCGCCAGTTCCAGTTCGGCTACGCCTCCGCGATCGCGTGGATGCTCGTGCTGATCACCGCGGTTGCAGCGCTGATCGTCTACGCCGGGGTCGGGATCCTCAACCGGCGGGAGAACCGCGCCGCGCTCGGGGCGAAGGCGACGCGACGACGGGCCAGCGCCGGCCAGGAGGTGGGAGCATGAGCAACGTCGACGCCGTCAAGGCCGCAGCAACGGCAGGCCCCACACCGGGGGGCGACCGTGCGGCGCCCGCCTTCCAGCCCAACAAGCAGAAGTTCCGCTGGGCCAACAACTGGCACTACCCCGTCCTGGCCTTCGCGGTCCTGGTTTCGGTCTTCCCGTTCTACTGGATGTTCGTGGTCGGCTCGAACACCAATGCCGATGTCGCCCAGGTCCCACCGCGGATGATCCCGGGGCCGTACTTCCTCGAGAACGCCACCAACGCCATGA
>SKTN01000308.1 GCA_007117945.1 Nitriliruptoraceae bacterium
ACCTGCTCCCGGAAGTCGGCCGCTGCGGGGTCGTCGCTCATCGCCGTGACGCTAGCTGAGGGCTAGCGTCGGCACCGACCCCACGGACCGGATCCCCTGCGAGGAGTCCCACCATGCCCACCGAGGACCTGCGGTTCCCCGGCAGCACGGGCGCCCAGCTGTCCGGCGTCCTGCACCTACCGGAGGGCGAGACCCGCGGCAGCATCCTCCTGGCGCACTGCTTCACCTGCTCCAAGGACATCCAGACCATGACGCGCCTCGCCCGGGGCTTGGAGGAGGCCGGCTACGCGGTGCTGCGCTTCGACTTCACGGGGCTCGGCGACAGCGGGGGGGACCTGGCACACACGACCGTGGCCCACAGCGTGCGCGACCTCACCGCGGCGACGACGGCGCTCCTGGAGCGGGGGGCCGGACCCTGCGGTCTGCTGGGCCACAGCCTCGGGGGCGCTGCGGCCCTGCTCGCCAGCCCACGGCTGCACACCGTGCGCTCCGTGGTCACGCTCAACGCACCCGCATCGCCGGGCCACCTCCACCGCCTGCTGTCCGAGGGCACCTCGGTGGAGCAGGACCGGTTCGCGGTCCGGATCGGCGGCCGGGACGTGGTGCTGTCCCAGGCCTTCCTCGACGAGCTCGACGACCACGATCAGGCGGGTGCGGTCGCCGAGCTCGGGCGTCCGCTGCTGGTCGTGCACGCACCCGACGACCAGGTCGTCGCCGTGGAGGAGGGGGAACGCATCTTCGCCGCGGCACGCCAACCGAAGGGCTTCCACCCCCTGATCGGCGCCGATCACCTGGTCAGCGACCGGGGCCACGCCCAGCAGCTGCTCGAGGTCGTCCAGCGCTGGTTCGACCACACCCTGTAGGCGGGCCAGCCCCGGTTGTGCGCGTCAGGCCGCCAGCTCGGCGGAGCGGACCTCCTCGAGCAGGCGTAGCCACACCTCCGAGACCGTGGGGAAGGCCGGCACGGCGTGCCACAGCCGCTCCAGCGGCACCTCACCGACGATGGCGATGGTCGCGGCGTGGAGGAGCTCCCCGGCGCTCGCACCCACGAAGGTGGCGCCGACGATCACCCTGCGCTCGGGGTCGATCACCAGGGTTGCCGGACCGCCCGCTCCCTGTCCGAGCAGGGCACCGCCCGCGGTGTGACCGAGGTCGTAGGTGACCACCTGCGCGGCGATGCCCTGCTCCCGGGCGGCTGCGGCCGTGGCACCGACGGCGGCGACCTGCGGGTCGGTGAACACCACCCGCGGCACCGCGAGGGTGTCCGCCCAGGCCGGGTCGACATCGAGGCCCGCCAGCGCGTCGCCGACCAGGCGTGCCTGGTACTTGCCCTGGTGGGTCAGCAGCGCGCGGCCGTTGGTGTCGCCGACCACGTACAGCCAGTCGTGCCCGGGCACCCGGAGGTGGTCGTCCACGGCGATGAAGCCGCCCCGCCCGGCCTCGACCCCGATGCTGTCCAGCCCGAGCCCCTCGGTCGGGGCACGGCGTCCCACGGCGACCAGCAGTTCGTCACCGGTCAGGACCCGCCCGTCGGCCAGGGTGACCGACACCTCGGAATCGTCGTCGCGCGCGATGCGTTCCGCCCGCGCGCCCACCTCGATGGTGACGCCATCAGCGGTCAGGGCGTCGTGGAGCGCCTCGCTGGCCGCGGGCTCCTCGGTGGCCAGCACCCGGTCCAGTGCCTCGATCACCGTGACCGCACCCACGCCGAGGCGCCGGAGCGCCTGTGCCATCTCCAGGCCGATCACCCCGCCACCCAGCACCAGGAGGCGGTCCGGGAGGTCCGTGATGCCGGTGACGTCGCGGTTGTCCCAGGTCCGGGTGTCCGCGAGCCCGGGGATCGGTGGGTCGGCGGCCCGGGACCCCACGGCGAGCACCACCCCCCGGGATGCGGTCAGCGTGGAGGTCGTGCCATCCGTGTGCTCGACGGCCACGGTGCGCTCACCCGTCAGCCGGCCCCAGCCCCGCAGCAGGGTCACCCCCTCGCCCTCGAGCCAGGCGACCTGGCCGTCGTCCTGCCAGCCGGAGGTGAAGGCGTCGCGGCTGCGCAGGGTCGCGGCGACGTCGACCTCCCCGGTGACCGCACCCGCCGCCGCGGGGACCCGCCGGACCGCGGCCAGGGCCTCGGTGGGCCGGAGCAGGGCCTTGGAGGGCATGCACCCCCAGTAGCTGCACTCGCCGCCGACGAGGTCCCCCTCGACGATCACGACGCTCAGGCCGCGTTGAACGGCGTACTGGGCGGCGTTCTCACCGGCGGGTCCTGCCCCGATGACGATGACGTCGTAGCTGGTCGACACGGTGGGCTCCTCGGCTGCGCTGACGGATCCTGCACGAAGGGTGCGGTCCCCGGGTACCTGCCGGGCACCGACAGGGCAACCCGCGCCCCCCGTCGGATCTTCCGCGCGGCGCCCTGCGACCTCGCGGGCGGACTGCTCAGCGGCGCGCGCGCAGGCGCTTGTGGACCTCGCTGACCAGGACCACCGCCACGGTGACCACCGCGATCCGCCACCACCCCTGGCCGGTCACCGGCGCGATCTGCAGCACCAGTTGGGTCGGCTCCCAGTAGCTGGCAGCGGTGTGGATCGACAGGGCGATCAGGGTCGAGGTGAGCAGGAAGGGGTTCCCACGGATGTGGGTCACCAGGATCGACCGTCGCTCGGAGCGGGCGTTGTAGACGTGGGCGGCCATGGCGACCACCAGGGTGGTCAGCGCCGCCCCCCGCTGCTCGTCCAGGGTGAGACCCGCGTCGATCGCCCAGGTGAACACCCACAGGCTGCCGATGGCCATCGTCACCCCCGTCAGCACCGTGCGCTCCCACAGCACGGCGTTGACGATGGGGTCCTCACGACGTCGTGGCGGGCGGTCGAGGACGTCGGGTTCGCCCTTCTCGAAGGCCAGCGCCACGTCCTGCAGGCCGTTGGTGACCACGTTGAGCCACAGCAGCGCGGCCGGGACGTAGGGCAGCGGCAACCCCGCGGCGATGGAGGTGATGATCGCCACGATGGCCGCCGCACCCGTGGACAGCAGGAAGTAGGTCACCTTGCGGACGTTCTCGAAGACGACCCGACCCTCCTCCACGGCGTTGGCGATCGACACGAAGTTGTCATCGGTGAGGACCATGTCGCTGGCCTCACGGGCGACGTCGGTCCCGTCGCGTCCCATGGCCACACCGATGTCGGCCGCCTTGAGCGCCGGCCCGTCGTTGACGCCGTCACCGGTCACGGCCACCACCTGGTCATGGGAGCGCAGCGCCCGCACGACCCGCAGCTTGTGGTCGGGCGCGACGCGCGCGAAGACGTCCACGGCGAGCACCGCATCCCGCAGGTCCTCGTCGGACATCCGCTCCACCTCGGCGCCCTGGAGGGTCTCGGGGCGCTCGCTGATCCCGAGCTGGTCGGCGATGGCACTGGCGGTGACCGCGTGGTCCCCGGTGATCATGAGCACCCGGATGCCGGCGTGACGGGCGCGGGCGATGGCGTCGCGCACCCCCTCGCGCGGTGGGTCCTGCATCCCGACCAGACCGGTCAGCACCAGGCCCTCGGGGACCGGCGGGGTCTGCTCGTCGATGCGTGCGGCGGTCTCCACGTCGAGGTGGAGCTCCGCCAGGGCCAGCACCCGCAGCCCCTCGGTGGCCATCTCCTCCGCGGTGCGCAGCACCGCCGCCGCATCCAGCGGCTGGGGACCCTCGGCACCGTGGAGGTGCTCGCACAGCTCCAGCACCCGTTCAGGGGCCCCCTTGAGCCGCAGCACCGCCCCCGCCTCCTCCCGCACGACCACGAAGGAGTAGCGCAGGTCCGACTCGAAGGGCACGTGGGCCAGGACCTCGGCCTCGGCGGTGAGTTCGCGGGGGTCGCGGCCGACCGCGCGGGCCGCGGCCAGCAGCGCCACCTCGGTGGGGTCGCCCCGGTGATCGACCACCTCACCGTCGCGCACCACCAGCTCCGCCTCGCTGGTGAGCACGGCCGTCCGCACGCTCGAGGCCAGGGCGCCCTCGGGGTGGTCGGCGAGGTGCTCGCGGGCGGCCACGGCCGTGCCGTCCCGGGACGTGTCATCGTCCAGGAAGCGGACCCAGCCCTCGGGGGTCCAGCCACGCACCAGGGTCATCCGGTTGGCGGTCAGCGTGCCGGTCTTGTCCGAACCGATGGTGTTGGTGCTGCCCAGGGTCTCCACCGCGGGCAGGGAGCGGATGATGGCGTTGCGCTGCGCCATCCGGCGCACCCCCAGGGCCATCGCCACGGGGAAGGCGACGGGCAGGCCCTCAGGCACCACGGCGACGGCCAGCGCCACCGCGGTGAGGAACATCTCGTCGATCGGCTCCCCGAGGGAGAGGCCGAGGAGGAACGCCACGAGGGTCGAGCCGAGGACGGCCACGGCGATGATGTTGGCGAAGCGCTGCATCCGCTGCTGGAGCGGGGTCTGGGGCTTCTCCTCGGCCCGGATCGACTCCGCGATGGTGCCGAGCTGGGTGTCGAGGGCGGTGGCCACGACCACGCCACGGGCGCGGCCGCTGGTCACGGCGCTGCCCATGAAGGCCATGCTGCTGCGGTCCGCGGCCAGCGCCTCCTCCCCGACGGGATCCGCGGACTTGCGGGCGGGCTTGGACTCCCCCGTGAGCAGCGACTCGTCCACCTCCAGGGCGGTGGTGCGGATCAGGCGCAGATCGGCGGGGACCCGGGTGCCGGAGGTCAGCAGCACGACGTCACCGGGGACCAACTCGACGGCGTCGACCTCCACCTCGGTGCCGTCACGCACCACCTGGGAGCGGGGTGCCGCCATCTGCATGAGCGCGTGCACGGATCGGTCGGCCTTGCCCTCCTGGATGGACCCGATGACCGCGTTGATCACCAGCACCGCCGCGATCACCGCGGCGTCGGTGTACTCGTCGATCAGCAGCGTGACCACGAAGGCCACCAGCAGGATGTAGATCAGGGGGCTCTTGAACTGCGACAGGATGATGTCGAAGTTGCCGCGTGGCTCGTCGCGCCCGAGCTCGTTGGGGCCCTCGGCGGCCAGCCGACGAGCGGCCTCCTCGCTCGACAGGCCCACTTCGTGCTCCACCTCGAGCGCGTCGAGGACCTCCTCGTGGTGGAGTGCGTGCCAGGGTCGCGTCGCCATCGGCTCAACCTCCCGACCGACCTACGCTAACGCCCGGTACCGGGTGTGCGCGACGGACGGAGGGCCCTTCCTCATCGGGCCGGTGGCGCCCTGCCCCCGTGTCGCGGCGAGGCCTCAGACCGCCGCACCCCGTACCTCGGCGGACCACTTGAGCGCGTCGTGATGGGAGCGGGCGAGATCGCGCGGCTCGAGACCGAGGCCGCGTCCGAGCGCCACCAGGCGGGGCCAGTCGGCCTGCTCCGCGGCCAGGGCGATCTCCAGCAGGTCACGGAGCTCGCCGGCGCGCCCCTGGAGGGCCGCCCGGACCTCGTCGCTGACAGGGACCTGCTGGAGGACCACCTCGGGGAGGATCCCGTCGGGGCCGAGGACGGAGAACATCCCCAGGGAGAAGGGCTCCAGGCCGGCAGCGGCACCACGCTGGCGCTGCAGTTCCTCGCAGTAGCGGGCCCGCGTGCTCGCGGTGGTGAGCAGTTCCGCGGGGACGTCGGACTCCACGGAGGACAGCACCAGCAGCGACACCCAGCGGTGGAGCCGCCGGGTCCCCATCAGGACCAGCCCGTGATGGACCGACTCCACGGACCGCCACCCGCTGAGGGCGTCGACCATGCGCAGGAAGCGGTCGGTGAGGGTGAGGTCGCTGCGGATCAGCTCCTCCACCCGCCGCAGGTCCACCTCGGCACGAGCCACCTCACGGAGCAGGCTCAGGTGCGCTGCGGGGAGCCCGAGGGGTCGCATGGCCCGCACGACGCGGGGACGGGTGAAGAAGAAGCCCTGGAACAGGGTGGCTCCCGCGCCCACGAAGCGGTCGAAGGTCTCCGAGTCCTCCACCCGTTCGGCCACCACGGGGATCTCGCGCTGACTGAGCTCGCGGACCAGCTTCAGGCCGTCCTCCTGGCGGGTGAGGAGGGCGTCGACCTTGACCAGGTCGACCTCGTCGATCAGGGGGAGGCGCAGGTCCTGGGGCAGCACCGCGTCCAGCGCCAGCCGGAACCCGGCGGCCCGGTGCTCGCGCAAGGCGTGGCGGACCGCCTCGGTGGGGGCGGCGTCACGCAGGACCTCCAGCACCATCCCGTCCGGAGGCAGGTCGAGCAGGATGCCCGAGCGCAGCAGGGACACGGGCACGTTCACGAAGGCATCGTCGCCGTCGGTGGTCAGCTCGCGACCCAGGGCGAGGAGCCCGTCGACCAGGACCGTGGCCGTGGCACGGGCCCCCTCCTGACCGTCACCCGGCGGCAGCCCGAGCGCGTCGCGGAAGAGCAACTCGTAGCCCACCACCGCCAGATCCACGTCGACGATGGGCTGGCGCGCGACCATGACCTCACCGAGGAAGGGTTCCTGCACGCTCGCTCCCACCTGCACCGACGTCCTCCGCGATCACGGTCCGCACCCGGACCATCGGCACGACAGGGCCAGGAACTGAGGGGCAACCCGTCCCGGCCGCAGGCAGATCGTGACCGGGGGACGTAGCGTGCGCCACGAGGCCGACACCGGGCAGCAGCCGGGTCCCACACCGAGACCGAGGGAGGAGGGCAGGTGGACAGCCGTGCGGTCCAGGAGGTCCTCGCCGAGACCGGCACCTGGGCACCCGACACCGTCACCGTCGGCGTCACCGATGCCGACGCGACCCTGGCGAGCCACGGCCCCACGGACCGGCGCCTGTGGCTCGCCTCGGTGACCAAGCTGCTGAGCGCCTACGGCGTGCTGCTCGCCGCGGAGGAGGGCCAGCTGTCCCTGGACGAACCCGTCGAGGTCCCCGGGACCCTCGAGGAGGTGACGGTGCGCCACCTCCTGGCCCACGCCGGGGGCCTGGCGGCGACCCCCGGGGGCAACCACCGCCCTCCCGAGGAGCGCCGCATCTACGCGGACTGGGGCTACGGCGTCCTGGGGGAGCTGGTGGAGCAGCGGGTCGGGCTGCCCTTCGCTGAGCACCTCACCATCGAGGTGTTCGAGCCCCTGGGGATGGCCGCCACCACCCTGGAGGGAGCTCCGGGGCACGGTGCCCGCGGCAGCGTGGACGACCTCCTGCGCTTCGCCCGCGAGCTGCTGGCGCCCACCCTGCTGCCGGCGGAACGCCTGGCGGAGGCGACCCGGGTCGCCTACCCGGGGCTGGACGGCGTCGTGCCCGGCTACGGACGACGTTCCCCCAACGACTGGGGCCTGGGCTTCGAGCTCAAGGGCGGCAAGTCCGACCACTGGATGGGCCAGCGCCTCCCACCCGAGACCTTCGGCCACTTCGGGCGCTCCGGCGCCTTCCTGTGGGTGGATCCGACCCGGGGCCTGGCCGCCGCGGAGCTGGCCGACCGCGAGTTCGGTGACTGGGCCCGGCAGGTGTGGGGCGCCTTCAACGACCGGCTCCTCGCCGCGCTGCTGGGGGAGGGCACATGAACGTCCTGGTGGTGGGCAGCGGTGACCTGGGCACCGAGTTCGGCCTGCGCGCGAGCCGCGCCGGACACCGCGTCCACGCGCTACGCCGTCGGGCACACCTGCTGCCGGCGCCGCTGGTGGGGCTCGCGGCGGAACTGCCCGGGCCACTGCCGGACCTGCCCACCGACATCGAGGTGGTGGTGATCACCATCGCCGCCGACGGACGGGACGAGGCGGCCTACCGCCGGGCGTACCTCGAGGCCCCCGCCCGGGTGTTGGATGCTCTGGAGGACGCCGGCGCCCCCCTGCGGCGGGTGGTGTTCACCTCCTCCACCGCCGTCTACGGCGTCGAGGACGGCTCCGAGGTCACCGAGGGCACCCCGACGGCACCGACCCGGGCGACCGGGGAGGTCATCGTGGCAGCGGAGGTGGCGGTGGCGGCACGCCGGGTCCCCGCGGTGTCGCTACGGCTGGGAGGGGTGTACGGGCCGGGGCGTGAGCGTCTGCTGCGGCGGCTGCGCGCCGGCGAGGCGGTCCTGCCCGAGCCGGACGTCCACACCAACCGCATCCACCGTGACGACGCCGCCGAGGCCCTGCTGCACCTGGCCACCCTGCCCGGGGTGCCGGCCGCCTGCTACCTCGGTGTGGACGACGAGCCGGCGTTGCTCGGTGAGGTCCTGAGCTTCCTCGCGGGGGAACTGGGCGTCCCGGTCCCGCCGCGTGGCCACGCGCCGCGCAGCCGTGGCGGGGACAAGCGCTGCTCCAACGCGCGGCTCAGGGCGACGGGGTGGGCCCCGACCTACCCGAGCTTCCGGGAGGGCTACCGGGCCGTGCTCGCCGGGGAGGGTGTGCGCCACCCCTGACCGTCCGTCCGCCGGACGGCCGCCCTCCGGCAGTAGCCTCCCTGGCACCCCTCGCAGCCGGG
>SKTN01000079.1 GCA_007117945.1 Nitriliruptoraceae bacterium
CCTCCAGGATGCGACGCACGTGGGGAACCCGCTTGTCCTTGCCCGGGTTGGTGCGGTTCCACGCCTCCGCGGCGGCACCGTCACGCAGCAGTCGGTTCCACCCGGGAGCGGACCACACGTCCGCCGAGACGTCCCACTCCTCCTTGAGCAGTTCCTGCGCCTTGAGCGCCTCGTTCATGATCGTCCCGGAGGAGAGGATGTGGGCCGTGTGCGCCCCGCCCGCGCCCTCCTTGAACCGGTACATCCCGGCGATGACGTCCTGCTCGTCGACGTGCTCGGGGATGGCCGGCTGGATCGCCGGCTCGTTGTACACGGTGAGGTAGTAGATGACGTCCTCACCCGCGCCGTCCTCGCCCCCGAACATCCGCCTGAGGCCGTCCTCGACCAGCACCGCGATCTCGTAGGCGAAGGACGGGTCGTAGGCCTCCACCCCGGGGTTGGACTGGGCCATCAGCAGTGAGTGGCGGTCCTGGTGCTGTAGGCCCTCACCGTTGAGCGTCGTGCCGCCGGCCGTGGCACCGACCATGAACCCGCGGGCCCGCTGGTCGGCTGCGGACCAGATGAGATCGGCGGTGCGCTGGAAGCCGAACATCGAGTAGAAGATGTACAGCGGGATCATCGGCTGGCCGTGGGTGGCGTAGGCCGTGCCCGCCGCGTGGAAGGTGCCCATCGAGCCGGACTCGGTGATGCCTTCGTGGATGATCTGACCGTCGGTGGCCTGCTTGTAGCTGAGCAGCAGCTCCCGGTCGACGGGCTCGTAGGTCTGCCCGAGGTGGTCGTAGATCTTGGCCGTGGGGAACCAGGAGTCCATCCCGAAGGTCCGTGCCTCGTCGGGGATGATCGGCACGATCCGCTTGCCGACGTCACCCTTGCGCAGCAGGTCCTTGAACAACCGCACGATCGCCATCGTGGTGGCGACCTCCTGGTTGCCGGAGCCCTCCTTCAGCGGCGCGTAGGCGTCGTGCTCGGGCAGCTCGATCGAGGGGTAGGCGACCCGTCGTTCCGGCACGAACCCGCCGAGCTGTTGGCGGCGCTCCTTGAGGTAGCTGACCACCTCGCTGTCCTCGCCGGGGTGGATGTAGGGCGGCAGGTCGCCCTCGAGCTCCTCGTCGCTGACGTCGAACTCGAGCCGGTCCCGGAAGGACTTCAGCGCCTCGGCGGAGAGCTTCTTCATCTGGTGGACGGCGTTGCGGGCCTCGAAGTCCGGCCCGAGCGTCCAGCCCTTGACGGTCTGGGCGAGGATGACCGTGGGCACACCGGTGGTCTCCGTCGCCGCCTTGAAGGCGGCGTAGACCTTGCGGTAGTCGTGGCCACCGCGGGTGAGCAGGGCGAGCTGCTCGTCGGTGTAGCGGTCGGCGATCGCCTTGAGCTTCGGGTCTGCGCCGAAGAAGTCCTCCCGCACGAAGGGCACGCCCTTGGCGGTGTAGGTCTGCATCTGACCGTCCGGCACCTCGTTCATCCGCTTGACCAGCGCCCCGTCGACGTCGAGGGAGAGCAGCTCGTCCCACTCCCGACCCCAGATGACCTTGATGACGTTCCATCCGGCGCCGCGGAAGACCCCCTCGAGCTCCTGGATGATCTTGCCGTTGCCGCGCACGGGGCCGTCGAGCTGCTGGAGGTTGCAGTTGATGACGAAGGTGAGGTTGTCGAGCTCCTCGCGGGCAGCCACCGCCAGGGCACCGAGCGACTCCGGCTCCGCGGTCTCCCCGTCCCCACCGAAGAACCACACGTGCTGGTCCGAGGTGTCCTTGAACCCGCGGTTGTGGAGGTAGCGGTTGAAGCGCGCCTGGTAGATGGCGTTGAGGGGGCCGAGCCCCATCGACACCGTGGGGAACTCCCAGAACTGCGGCATCAGGCGCGGGTGCGGGTAGGAGGACAGGCCGCCGTCCTCCACCTCGGCGCGGAAGCGGTCGAGCTGCTCCTCGCCGACGCGCCCCTCGAGGAACGCCCGGGAGTAGATCCCCGGGGAGGCGTGGCCCTGGAAGTAGACCTGGTCGGCGCCGCCGGGGGCGTCGTGGCCCCGGAAGAAGTGGTTGAAGCCGACCTCGTACAACGAGGCGGCGGAGGCGTAGGTGCCGATGTGGCCGCCGGTGCCGTTCTTGACGTTGGTGCGGTGGACCATCACCGCGGCGTTCCAGCGGATGTGGCGGCGGATGCGCTTCTCGAGGGCCTCGTCGCCGGGGAAGTCGGGCTCGCGCTCCGGCGGGATGGTGTTGATGTAGTCCGTGGTCGTCAGCGCGGGGATACCGATGTTGGCCTCGCGGGCCCGCTGGAGCACCTTCAGCAGCAGGAACCTGCCCCGGGTCGCGCCGTGCTCCTCGACCACGGCGTCGAAGGACTCGAGCCACTCGCGGGTCTCGATCTCGTCCACGTCCGGGTACTGGGCGGGGATGCCATCGGTGATGATCGGCTGGTCGTCGGTGTTCGCCACGGGGGGCCTCCTCGAGGGCTGACCGGCGGCGGGCGCGGCGAGGTTCGTGTGCGGGATACGGGTGCCTGCAAGGTGCCGGAGACCGCCGGGGGGGCAACGGTAACCGCTCCGCGGAGGCCGCGCCGGGACGGCTGAAGGGGACCGGGAGGTACCGTTGCCTCATGCGCTCCGCCCCCCTGCTGCTGCTCACCGCCGCGCTGCTGACGCTGCTCAGTGGCTGTGCCGAGCTGGACACGCGCGTCGACGAGCTGCGCACCGAGACCGAGGAGCTCACCGACCGCGCACGGTTCTGCCTGGCGATCACCCGCGCGACCACCGCGATCGAGTCGGGCTCCCCCGCCACCGCCCAGGAGGCAGCCGACGAGGTGCTGGCCCAGGCCCCCGACGACCTCGAACCCCAGGCACGGCAGGTCGTGGACCTGCTGTCGGTCGCGATCGCCGAGGATGACGCGGAGCTGCGTGACCCCGCCCTTCGGGCCGCCGCCGAGGAGTTGCGCGCCCGCACGGTCGAGCTGTGTGATCCGCGGTGACCGGCCGGGGCTCGCTGGACGGGCCCGGGTGGCCACCGGGCAGTAGCGTGGACGATCCCGGCACCATCCGGGACCCGCGTCGCACCGAGGAGCACACCGGTGGCAGCCAACGCCAGCAACAGGCCCGTGACCCCGGACCAGCGGATCCGCGACCTGCGCAAAGAGTTCCGCGGCTTCGACAAGGAGGAGGCGGGGCCCGACCGCGCCGAGCGGCTCGCGGCCTTCACCCGTGCCGCGCACCTCGAGCGGCAGCTCAACATGGCCATGCACACCGCCGAGCTGTGCCTGAGCGACGACCCCGACGCGCCCGAACTGCTGGTCGCCGCCTACGCCGCCGACGAGGGTGACGAGGAGGCCCGCCTGGCGAGCCTGAGCGACCTCACCGACCTCGGGCGCTACATCGGCCGCGAGGACGTCGCCGGGACCGCGGCCGAGCTGCTGCGGGAGGGCGCCCGGGCGTGGGTCGCGGCGGCGGACGAGGGCGAGCGTCGCTACCGCCTGCGCACCGTGCAGTCCCTGACCTCCGTCGAGGTGGCCGACGGCATCCGCGACCACCTCGGTATCTACTGATCGCCGCCGTGGACGCGACCGCACTGCCCATCGACGCCGACGACGTCGCACGGGCCGCCGCCCGGCTCGAGGGTGTCGCGCACCGCACGCCGGTGCTGACCTCCCGGCGTCTGGACGCGGCCACGGGCGGACGGCTGTTCTGCAAGGCCGAGCACCTGCAGCGGGTCGGTGCCTTCAAGTTCCGCGGGGCCTACAACGCCGTCGCCGCCCTGGACCCGCAGGTCCGCCGTCGCGGTGTGGTCGCCTTCTCCTCGGGGAACCACGCCCAGGCCATCGCCCTGGCCGCCGCGCTCCACAGCGTGCCCGCCACCCTGGTGATGCCCACGGACGCCCCCGCGGTGAAGCTGGCTGCCACGCGGGGCTACGGCGCAGAGATCGTGACCTACGACCGCTACGCCGACGATCGGGCCGCCATCGGGCAGGCCATCGCCACCGAACGGGGCGCCACCATCATCCCGCCCTTCGATGACCCGCTGGTCATGGCCGGGCAGGGCACGGCCGGACGGGAGCTCGCGGCGCAGGCGCCGGACCTCGATCTCCTGGTCGTCCCCATCGGTGGGGGCGGGCTGCTGTCCGGCTGCGCCGTCGCGGTGACCGCTGCGCTCGGCGCGGTGGAGATCGTGGGGGTGGAGCCGGCCGGGCGGCGTGCCGCCCGCGACGCCCTGGCCTCGGGCCACACCGTCGAGGTGGAGGTGCCCCGGACGGTGCTGGACGGCCAGCAGACCACCTCGGTGGGTGAGCGGCCCCTCGTGGTGCTGCGCCGGCTCGTCGACCGGGTGGTCGGGGTCAGCGACGAGGAGGTCCTGGCCACCATCGCCGAGCTCGCGACCACCACCAAACAGCTCGTCGAGCCCTCGGGGGCGGCCGGACTCGCGGCGGTGCTCGCCGGCCACCTCGATGTCCGGGGCCGCCGGGTCGGGGTCCTGCTCTCGGGCGGCAACGCCACCCCCGAGGTGCTCGCACGCGCCCTGACCGGCGGGACGCGCGCCCTGGCACACCGGGCCAGCTGACGGCGCGGCGCGGCCGGGTCAGCTGGCGGTGGACAGGGCCCGCTCCCGGGACCAGGTGGCGCGCGCCGTCGCGTAGGCCACCGCAGCGGCGTGGTCGTCACCCTCCTCCAACGCCTCCACCGCCCGCCACAGCTGCGCACAGGTGCTGTCGCGTTGCAGGGACTGGGCCCCGCGGGCCCGACCGGCGCTGCCGTGGTCGAGCTCCAGCAGGGACAGGGGATCGAAGGCGTCGAGCCACACCCCGAGCTCCGCGAGGGCGAGGACCACCTCCTCGGCGTCGAGCAGGACCTCCTCGACGACCTCGAGCACCCGCTCGATCCTGGCGCCCGCCTGCCCCACCGTGGTCAGGTGCGCGAGCCGGGGTCCGCGCCCCTCGGGTGGGTCGGTGAACCGCTGCTCGCTCGGCGCGAAGGCCAGGAACCAGTGCAGGGGCGCGTGGAAGGGGTGATCGAGCACCTGCGGGATCGCCGTGGCCGCGCGTTCCAGGCGCTGCCGGGCGCCCGGCTCCGGCAGCACGGCCTCCAGGAGGGTGGACGGGACCGCATCGGCGAGCAGCGACCACGCCACCCCGGCACGGGCCTCGAGGTCGAGTGGACAGACCATCAGCTGCCCGGCGACCCGGCGCACCTGCACCGACCACGGGGAGGTCGGGACCCGTCCGTCCTTCAGGGCGGTGCGCAGCCGGCGCTCCTCGAGCTCGTGCGCCCGGGACCGGGACAGGCCTCGGCCGGACTCCACCTCGGCGCGGAGTCGATCCTGCTCCTGCTCGGGGAAGGACGCGAGCGGGACGAACACCTTGAGCTGAGCGCGGGGGACGGGCATGTTCGCGACGGTAGCCAGCGCGCACGCCGGGAGCGTGCCCGCCGCCGCACCTGCGCACCGGGTCGCACCAGCTGCTGCCCCGACTAGGGTCGAACGCACCGCCGTCACCGGTGACGCGGGGGTGTGGAACCCGCGCCCGGGTGACCTCTGGGAGAGGAGCCACCGATGGCCGGGATCTTCGGACGCTTCGAGGGCCACGAGCAGGTCGTGTTCGGCCACGACGACGTCACCGGCCTCAGGTGCATCATCGCGATCCACTCCACGGTGCTGGGACCGGCGCTGGGCGGGACCCGCTTCCGGGCCTACGACGACGACGAGGCGGCGCTCGACGACGTGCTGCGCCTGTCCCACGCGATGACCCTGAAGTCCGCCTGTGCGGGCCTGGACCACGGCGGCGGCAAGGCCGTGATCATCGGCGAGCCCGACGAGCTGCGCTCCGAAGCGCTGCTGCGCGCCTACGGCCGGATGATCGCGAGCCTCGGCGGTCGCTACGTCACCGCGTGCGACGTGGGCACCACCCCCGACGACATCGCCGTGATCCGCCGCGAGACGCGGTGGGCGACGGGTGCGGACCCCGTGGAGGGGGGCTCGGGGGACTCCGGTGTGCTCACCGCCGTGGGCCTCTACCTCTCCCTGCAGGCGGCGTGTGCCGCCGTCTTCGACAGCCCCGATCTGGGCGAGCGCCACGTCGCCGTCCAGGGGCTCGGCAAGGTGGGCCGACGGCTGGTGGAGCACCTGGTGCAGGACGGCGCCAAGGTCAGCGTGGCCGATGTCGCCCCCGCGGCCGTGGAGCGCGTCGCCGAGCTCCCCGGCGTCGAGGTGGTGACCCCCGAGGACATCCTGGAGCTCGACGCCGACGTCCTCTCCCCCAACGCCCTCGGCGGCGTCCTCGACGCCACCACCATCGACCGCCTCCAGGTCCGGGTGGTGTGCGGTGGGGCCAACAACCAACTGGCCACCACCGACGACGCCGAGCGCCTCCACGAGCGCGGGATCCTCTACGCCCCCGACTACGTCGTCAACGCCGGCGGGGTGATCAACGTCGCCGACGAGCTGCACCCCGCCGGCCACTCCCCTGCGCGCGCCCGCAAGCGTGCCGAGGTCATGCCCCGGACCCTGACCCGCATCATCGAGGTGTCCCGCCAGGAGGGCGTCAGCACCGAGGTGGCGGCACTCAGGGTCGCCGAGCGGCGTATCGCCGCTGTCGGGCGGCTGGCGGGGATCCGGCTGGCAAGCTGCTGACGGGCGTCGGCGCGGCGGGTACTCACCCCGACGCCAGGGCCTGCCGGGAGTCACCACTTGGTTCGTGGACGGCGGCACCGGGGAGCCGCGCGCGGATCCGGGCCACACCCGCGCCCTGGCCCGACTCCAGCGCACCACCCAGCTCCGCGAGACGGCCAGCGAGCTCACTCGCCCCCGGCGACCCGGCGTCGAGGGCCTCACCGTGGTGCGCGATCACCAGCTCCCAGCCGGCCTCCTGCGCCAGCACCTCCACGGCGATGTTGGTGCCGGGCTCGGTACCGTCGATGACGACCTCGAAGGCCGTACGGACCAACGCCTCCAGGGCTGCCGAGGGGTAGCGCACCGGGGCGCTGGCAGGTGCGAGCACCGCCACCCGCCGACGCTGCCCCTGGGCCTCGGCGCGCTCGCGGGCGTGACCGGCCAGGGTCCGCACCACCGTCGCCAGGTCGCTGACGGCCTGCGGCAGCGGCACCGGCGGCCCTGACTGCGCAGGGACCGCGGTCTCGGCTCCGGGCTGGGGCTCCGCGCGTGGTGCCGCGGGCTCGGCATCGCTGCGGGCAACGGCCAGGGCCACGTGTCCCGAGAGGCGCTCGACGAGCGCGGCGTCAGCCACGCCGAAGGGGGACGTGCCCGACGGGCGCGCCAGGACCAGCGCACCCAACACCACGTCCCCGTCGCGCAGCGGCACGGCGAGGTGCGGCACCGCGCCCGCCGGGGGCTGGCGCCCCTGCGCGGCCTCGTGACGGACCGTGGCACCTCGGGTACGCACCTGTCGGGCCAGGTCGTGGACGACCTCCTCGGCCTCGGTAGGCAGCTCGACCGCGTCCGGTCGCTGGGCCCCGGGAACGGCCACGACCAGATCATCCGCCGCCGTGAGCACCAGGACCGTGCGGCTCGCACCGACCAGCGCACGCGCCATGTCGGCGGCGCGATCCGCGATCGCCGCGTGGCTTCGGGCTGCACCCAGCTGCCGGGCGGCCAGCTCGAGGAGCTCGAGGCGCTCGGCACGCTGCGAGGTGACGGCGTGGCGCTGGCGTTCGGCCACCAACGCCGCCCGCGTCCGCAGCTGCCGACGCCACAGCCACACGAGCACGACCAGGAGCGCTGCACCGATCAGGGTGGCGATGACCACGACGGGAAGCCCGCTCATCCGCACCCCCCTCGACCTTCGCCGTGCAGCGCAGCCGTGCTCGGCCGAGCCGTCGATCGCACCCGTACTCGACCTACAGGTTGACAGGTCCGGCGCCCACGGACCGCTGCGCTGCGCTTGCGCCGCCAACTTGAGCGCCCAGCGCGCCGCCCCGCGCGGCCACTGGCAGGCAGGGAACGCGGCGGGCTGATGGCGCCGTGGCTGCTGCTACCCAACGTGGTGTGCGGGCATGGTGAGGTCCGGCCAGCGCCCCGGTGTCGCGGCACCCCGGACGCCACGCACCGTCACTGCAGGACCACCCGCGGCCCATCCGGCTCACGCACTTCCACGCTGCCCATCCGCCAGGCGGCCACGTCACGGTCGGCGAGGAGCTGCAGCGCACGCTCCGCCGCCGCCGGTGCGACCACCGCCACCATGCCGACCCCGCAGTTGAAGGTGCGCCAGACCTCCTCCTCGGCGATGGGGCCCTGCTCGGCGAGCCAGGCCACGAGCGCCGGCCATCGCCAGCTCCCGGTGTCGAGTACCGCGGCGAGGTGGTCGGGGAGCACCCGGGGCAGGTTGCCGGGCAGGCCACCGCCGGTGATGTGGCTGAAGGCGTGGACCTCCACCTCGGTGTCGGACAGCAG